>NZ_JASAUS010000185.1:0-11860 GCF_029953005.1 Bradyrhizobium sp. Mp27
CTGATCGCCGTCGCCCGCAAGCTGCTGACCATCCTCAACGTCATGATCAGGACGAAAACACCATGGCAACCCGCTTGACAGCGAACACAGTCGCTCACCCGTCTCGCCGCTATCGCGGCGAGCCACCCTCTCCCACAAGGGGAGAGGGTAAGAACACCGCAGCCCCCTACTTATTCTCAACCCTCCTCGCGCATCTCGGGCTTTACCGCCGCGACCGATTGTCGCTAGAACAGTCCCCGCAACAAAACCCAAACAACAACACAGGGAGAAACATATGCAGAAACTCATCGCCGCCGTCGCGGCCGGATTTGCTCTCGCCGCCACATCAGGTGCCGCGCACGCGCAGATCTCCGACGACGTCGTCAAGATCGGCGTGCTCACGGACATGTCGAGCCTCTATGCGGACGCGACCGGCAAGGGCTCGCTCGCCGCCGTCGAGATGGCGGTTGCCGATTACGGCGCCAAGGTCGCGGGCAAGCCCGTGCAGGTGGTCGCCGCCGATCACCAGAACAAGCCTGACGTCGGCGTCAACATCGCACGCAACTGGTACGACAACGACAAGGTCGACGCGATCTTCGACGTGCCGACATCCTCGGTGGCGCTGCCGATCTCGGCGCTGACGCGCGAGAAGAACAAGATCAACATCAATTCCGGCGGCGGCTCGTCCGACATCACCGGCGTCGCCTGCTCGCCCAACACGGTGCACTGGACCTACGACACCTATGCGTTGTCGAACGTTGCCGGCAAGGCGATGGTGAAGCGCGGCGAGGACACCTGGTTCTTCGTCACCGCCGACTACGCCTTCGGCATGGCGCTGCAGCGCGACGCCGCCAACGTGGTCAAGGAGAGCGGCGGCAAGGTGCTCGGCGAGGTCCGCCACCCCCTCAACTCCTCGGACTTCTCGTCCTTCCTGCTCCAGGCCCAGGCCTCCAAGGCTAAGGTGGTCGCGCTGGCGAATGCGGGCGGCGACACCACCAACGCGCTGAAGCAGGCCGCCGAGTTCGGACTCGTTCAGGGCGGCCAGAAGATGATCGCGCTGCTCCAGGAGATCACCGACACCCATTCGCTCGGCATCAAGGCGACGCAAGGCCTGATCGTCACCGACGCGTTCTACTGGGACATGAACGAGGAGACGCGCGCCTTCTCGAAGCGGTTCAACGAGAAGGTCGGTCACATGCCGACCATGATCCAGGCCGGCCTCTACTCGGCGACCATGCATTATCTGAAGGCGATCGAGGCCATCAAGACCGACGAGGCGCCGAAGGTGATGGAGCAGATGCGCAAAACGCCGGTCAACGACTTCTTCGCCAGGAACGGCAAGATCCGCATCGACGGCCGCATGGTGCACGACATGTATCTGTTCGAGGTGAAGAAGCCGGAGGAGTCCAAGGGCGAGTGGGACCTCTACAAGCTGATCGCCACCGTCCCCGGCGACGAAGCCTTCCGTCCGCTCGACAAGGGCGGCTGCCCGCTGGTGACGCACTGAACGTCTTCTCCCTCTCCCCGCTTGCGGGGAGAGGTGAAAGACGAAAGACACGACAGCGCCCGGTGAAAACCGGGCGCACTTCGTTTCGGCCGTCACGCGAGCAGCATTACTCCGAGTACTTGAACTCGGGCATGTTCTTCAGCTCGTCCTTGCTGGCATTGAACACGGCGTGGTCCGGATACCATTTCGACGTGGACGACGCGGTCGTAGCCGTCGTCGTCGTGGTCTTCTCGGTGCCGGTCGCAGCGCCAGTGGTCGTGGTCGCCGCAGGCTTCGCGCCCGTGCCGGTGTAGGCGACGGCCTCGTTGACGAACTTCAGCTTCTCGTAGGGAACGGCGACCAAATGCTCGCCCATGCCGAGGAAGCCGCCGACGCCGATCACGGCGATCTTGATGTGGCCGCTCTTGTCCATCAGCAGGTCGTTGATCGAGCCAATGTTCTCGTTGGCGTCGTTGTAGATCTTCAGGCCCGACATCTTCGAAGCACGCCACTCGCCCGACGCGGTCGTCGTCGTCGTGGTGGTGGTTGTGGCCGCGGGCGCTGCCTTGTCGGTGGTGGCGGTCGGGTTTTGCGCGAACGCAACGGTCGCAAGCAGTGCGGTGCCGGCAAGGCCGGCGGCGATCGATTTCATCAACATTGTTGTCCTCTCCTTCAGCAGAAAGCTTATGCGGAGAGAACAGCGGCGATCATCCGCAGTTCCTTTTCTGCGGCAATTTCGTCACGCGATGATGGCGCTGCGCTGCGATGAAAGTTCCTGTGTCACTCAGGAACGTTCGATGAGGAACGTTCCTGATGCACAGTTCCCCGCCGATGATCATGCGCCCTGGGTGAAGCACGATCACGGCGAGGAACGCGCCGACCTGCGTCGCTCAGGTCAGCTCTTGAAGTCGATCAGAAGTGCGGAGAAATCCGAACCGCCGAATGAGCTGCCGTTGGCGCCATAGGACGCGCTCGATGATTGCGACTGCTGGAGCGCCTGGAGGAATTGCTGGAGAATGTCCGCCGTGGTCGTGTTGGTCGACGTGCTGCTGGTCGAGTCCGTCGAGGACGAATCCGACGAGCTGTCATCCGGCGGCGGACCGGGCGGCGGTCCGCCCGCACCACCGGGACCACCCGGACCACCGGGACCGCCGGCGCCGCCGGGCCCCTTGGCGAAAGCGGACTGAAACACGTTCTTCAGTTCGTCCGCCTGGTCCGAGGTCAGCGTCCCGTTCGACACTTCGTTGGCGATGAGATCGTCGATCTTCGACTTCATCTCGTCCTTGGAGGGACGCGTGCCGCTCGACTGATCGCTGGATCGGCTCGACTGCAAGGCGGTGTCGATGTCGGTCAGCGCGGTCGAGAGCGCCGACTGGTCCGACGACGCGATCGTGCCGTCGGAAACGTCCGATTGCAATTGCTGCTGAAGCCGCTGCAGGGGCGACTGGTAGTTACCGGCGGAGGCCGCCGAAATCGAGGTCATAATGGCTCCGTGGCTTTTGCGGGGTTTCGTAAGCGACACCGCCACGGTATGGTTAGCGGCCTTAACGAGACCTTGCCGCTTCCCTGCCCGGGTATTGCCTGCTGTTGCACCCGGACAGGCAGAAACAATCCGAAACAAAAATCTTCGCCTTTTGGCCCGAATCTTGGACAAACAAAGCGCATGGCCAATCCCAACATCCTGGTCGTCGAGGACGACCGCGAAACCCGGACGTTGATTGCAAAGTACCTGCGCAACAACGCCTGCAACGTCACCACCGTGAGCGATGGCCGGGAGATGTCGCGTGCCTTGGCCGATCACAGGGTCGACCTCATCATCCTCGACGTCATGCTGCCCGGCGAGGACGGCTTGAGCCTGTGCCGCAAGGTACGCTCGGAGGCGCAGACGCCGATCATCATGCTGACCGCGCGCGGCGAGGACGTCGATCGCATCGTCGGCCTTGAGATGGGCGCGGACGACTATCTGCCAAAGCCGTTCAACCCGCGCGAGCTGCTCGCGCGCATCAACGCGGTGCTGCGCCGCCAGGCCGCAGCCCAGGCGGCAAGCTCGATCGAGGGCGCCTCCACGCTCGTCTTCGAGGGCTGGCGCATCGATCTGCGCCTGCGCGAATTGCGCAATCCGGAAGGCGCGCGCGTCGCGGTGACCAGCGCCGAGTTCGATCTGCTGCGGACGTTCTGCGAACGGCCCGGCCGCGTGCTGTCGCGCGACAGCCTGCTCGACCTCACGCAAGGGCGCAACACCGGCTCGTTCGAGCGCTCGATCGACGTGCTGGTCAGCCGCATCCGCCGCAAGATCGAGCCCAATCCGGCCGATCCCACCATCATCAAGACGGTGCGCTCCGGCGGCTATCTGTTCACGCCCAGAACTGAAGCGGCCGGGACTGAAGCAGCTGGGACTGAAGCAGCTGGCAATAAAGCGGTCGCGGCGACCCTGAGCAATTAGCGGGACGGCCGTCATGACGCCGTTACGCTTCTTCCACCTCAAAAGCATCGGTGGACAGATCGCCGCGCTGGTGGTGGCGTCGATCGTCGCGCTGCATCTGATCCTCACCGCCAGCTTCCTGATCAGCCGGCCGGACCGGGCCGAGCCGCCGCCCGACGCCGCCCATCAGCTCGCGGACGCGGCCCTGCTGCTCAACGGCACGGATGCGAGCGAGCGGCCGCGCATCCTCGCCAATATCGTGCGTGCGTTTCCGCAGGCCGGCATCGAGCTCCTCGCGCCGGGAACCTTCTCCGTCGCCGACGACAGGGACGGCCCGCATCTTCGCAACGTGCGCCGGCATCTCGGCCATCAGTACAAGGTGATCGCGCTGGCCCCGAACTTCGGCGTGCACCGCGTCGCGGTCGAGCTTCCCGACGGCAGCGTGATCGCAGGCCGCGTCGAGCAGGGCCCGCATCCGCCGCGGTTCTGGGGCGGCCCCTGGATGATGACGCTGCTGTTCGCGCTGATCAGCGTCACGATGCTCGGCCTGTGGGCGGCCTACGCGCTGGCCGCGCCGCTGTCCTCGTTTGCCAGGGCCGCCGAGAACTTCAGCCTGGACGGGACGGCCGATCCGCTGCCGGAGCGCGGCCCGGAGGAGATCCGCTCGGTTGCGCGCGCGCTCAACCGCATGCATGAGCGGATCGCGCGGCTGATGTCGGATCGCACCCGGATGCTGGCGGCGATCAGCCACGACCTGCGAACGCCGATCACCCGGCTGCGCCTGCGCGCCGAATTCATCGAGGACGAGGGCAACCGCAGGCGCATGCTGATCGATCTCGACCAGATGCGCTCGATGCTGGAATCCGTGTTGTCGCTGCTGCGCAACGACCGCAAGATCGAGGCGGTGACGCTGGTCGACATCGCGAGCACGCTCCAGGTCATCGCCGACCAGTTCGGCGACATGGGCCATGTCGTGCACTATGACGGCCCCGCTTCGGCAACGGCCGTCGCGCGGCCCGACGATCTGCACCGCGGCGTCACCAACCTCGTCGAGAACGCGATTCGCTTCGGTGCCGAAGTGACGATCCGCCTCGACGTATCAGGCACCAGGCTCGTCATCGACGTCGAGGACGACGGCCCCGGCATCTCGGATGCGCGCAAGCAGGAGATGCTGGAGCCGTTCGCGCGCGGCGACGACGCGCGCACCATGGACGAGCACACCGGCTTCGGGCTCGGTCTGTCGATCGCACGCGCGATCGCGATCGCCCACGGCGGCGAATTGTCGTTGCACGACCGCGCGCCGCACGGGCTGATCGTGCGGATGCAGTTGCCGGTGTGGCAGCAGCCGCGGCGGGCGGCGTAAGGCACGCCTCAGGCGGCGAGCGGCGGATGCTCGATCGGATGCTCATCGAAGATCGCCACCGCCTCGAAGCGGTAGCCGCAGGCGTGGCATTTCCAGAGATAGGAAACGCGGCCTTCGCCCGGCTCGATCCAGTCCGGAGACGGGATCGGTGCCCCACATTGCGCACAGGGGTTCTGCTTGGGGATGTCGCCGATGTCTGCTCGGGTCATGGACGTTCTCCCGAATTTTGAATAGCGGTTTTTGGGCGAACGCACGAATGGACAGACCTGCTGTCGCGTAACGCACATCGCCAAGTGCAATTCTAACCTGGGTTTGAGTCGTAAAAACGACGGCCCCGCGAAAATCGCCGCTGGCGGCGTTTCGCCACATCATCGCCGTGTTCCCACGGCCTAACGCGCACGGGTGCAGGTCCGTTCTGCCGAGGAATAATTCAATGAAAATTTTGCGTATCGCCGCGCTCGCTGCGGCCGGGCTGATGTTGCCGCAGGCCGCATTCGCGGGCGAAGCCGAGTATGTCGAGATGGTCGCGGCCCATGCCCGCGCCAACGGCGTGCCGGAAGCGCTGGTGCATCGCGTCATCATGCGCGAGAGCCGCTATCAGCCCGGCCTGATCGGCCGCGGCGGCACCATCGGCCTGATGCAGATCAAGCTCGCGACCGCCCGCGGGGTCGGCTACACCGGCGACGCCGCCGGCCTGCGCGATCCCAACACCAACCTCACCTACGCCGTCAAATACCTCGCCGGCGCCTATCGCGCCGCCAATGGCGACCACGCCCGAGCCGTGCGTTATTTCGCGGGCGGCTATTACTACGTTGCAAAGCGGCAGCGCCAGGAAATGGTGCAGCAGGCCAGCAACGAGACCTGGCTTGAGCCGAACGGCAACCCGCAGCCGATGTTCGGCACGCCGCACAAGAAGCTCGCCCAGGACGTCCGCAACGCGCGGGCGCAGGCGCCGAAATAGCTCTCGTGTCCCGGACGCGCTGCGAGGCGAAGCGTTGCTGCGCTGAGCCGGGACCCGTTCCAACCACGCACGAAGTTGGGCCCCGGCTCAGCAGTGCACCACTGCGTGATGCGTTGCGTCCGGGGCACGAGGGGTTCCCGCAAAGCGCGTTGACCACCCCGTCCCGCTGGCATACATTAGAGCCGTTCCGAGGGGTGCTCCGAGGAGGAGCTGAGATACCGCTAAATGGGTCAGAAGGCCCAGGACCGCGGTGACCCTTTGAACCTGATCCGGGTCATGCCGGCGAAGGGACAGGGATGTTGCAGACCACCAAGCGACCGGATTCCCCGGTATCCATCATCGGCGCAGGCATTGCAGGCGCCTGGCAGGCGCTGTTGTTCGCGCAGGCCGGCCATGCCGTGACGCTACACGAGCGCGGTGACGCCGCGATGACCGATTCCACCAGCCATTGGGCCGGCGGGATGCTCGCGCCCTGGTGCGAGGCGGAGGTCGCCGAACCCATCATCTCCAGGCTCGGCCAGCGCTCCCTGGACATCTGGCGGCGCGAGCTGCCGGACACGCCCTTCAACGGCTCGCTCGTCGTCGCCCACCCGCGCGAGCGCAACGACTTCGAGCGTTTTGCGCGGATGACCGAAGGCCACCGCCGGCTCGATGCGACCAGCCTTGCCGAGCTCGAACCGTCGCTGGAGGGCCGCTTCCGCGATGCGCTGTTCTTCCCGACCGAGGGCCATGTCGAGCCGCGCCGCGTGCTGCCGAAGCTGCACGAGCGCATCCGCGCCGCCGGCGGCACCATCAAGTTTGATAGCGACGTCTCCGCCAAAGACCTCGACGGCATCGTGATCGACTGCCGCGGCCTTGGCGCGCGCGACGAGCATCCGGAGTTGCGCGGCGTCAAGGGCGAGATGATTTTGATCGAGACCGGCGAGGTGCGGCTGGCGCGCCCGGTGCGGCTGATCCATCCGCGCTGGCCGCTTTACGTGATCCCGCGTGAGGACAATCTGTTCATGCTGGGCGCGACCTCGATCGAGGCCGAGGACACCGGCGTCAGCGTGCGCTCGGCGCTGGAGCTGCTGGGCGCGGCCTATGCCGTGCATCCCGCCTTCGGCGAGGCGCGCATCGTCGAATTCGGCTCCGGCCTTCGGCCCGCTTTTCCCGACAATCTGCCGCGCATCGGCATTCGTGGCGAGAGGATCGCCGTCAACGGCCTCTACCGCCACGGCTTCCTGATCGCGCCAGCGCTCGCCGAGCTGACGCTGCAATACGTCCAGCGCGGCCAGATCGACAATGAGGTGATGCAATGCGCGTGATCGTCAACGGCGAGCAGCGCGAGGTGAATTCCGCAAGCGTCGACGCGCTGCTCGCCGAGCTCGACTACGAGGGCACCCATTTCGCGATCGCGCTGAACTACGACGTCGTGCCGAAGAGCCGCTGGGCCGAAACCCACCTCAAGGCCGGCGACGAGATAGAGATCATCACGCCGCGGCAGGGAGGGTGAGGTGATGGCACGCTCTCTCCACTTGTCGTCCCCGCGAAGGCGGGGACCCATAACCACAGGGAGCGGTTATGGCGGCCGGTCTCTCCCCACGTGCCCCAAGAGAAATCACGCGGTATGGGTCCCCGCCTTCGCGGGGACGACAGTTGAACTTGAGGAGACACCTTGGACATGGTGACCTTCTACGGCAAAACCTTCGCCTCCCGCCTGCTGATCGGCAGCGCGCTCTATCCCTCGCCCGCGATCATGCAGGCGGCGATCCGTGCCTCCGGCTCGAACATCGTCACGGTGTCGCTGCGCCGCGAAGCCGCCGGCGGCAAGACCGGGGACGCGTTCTGGAATCTGATCCGTGAGCTCGACGTCAGCGTGCTGCCGAACACCGCCGGCTGCCGCAGCGTGCGCGAGGCCGTGACCACCGCAAAACTCGCGCGCGAGCTGTTCGGCACGTCCTGGATCAAGCTGGAAGTGATCGCCGACAACGACACGCTGCAGCCCGACGTCGTCGGCCTGGTCGAGGCCGCCGCCATCCTGATCAAGGACGGTTTTGAAGTGTTCCCCTATTGCACCGAGGATCTCTCGGTCGCCAACCGCCTGGTCGATGCCGGCTGCAAAGTCGTCATGCCCTGGGCCGCGCCGATCGGCTCGGCCCGCGGCATCACCAACCGCGACGCGCTGAAACTGCTGCGCGAGCGGCTGCCTGATATCACGCTGGTGGTCGATGCCGGCATCGGTGCGCCGTCGCATGCGGCCGAGGCGCTCGAGCTCGGCTACGACGCCGTGCTGCTCAACACGGCCATCGCTAAAGCCGCCGATCCCGTCGCCATGGCCAATGCCTTCCGTCTCGGCTGTGAAGCCGGCCGCACCGCTTACGAAGCCGGGCTGATGAACGCCCGCGACTTCGCCTCCCCTTCCACCCCTGTCGTTGGGACACCATTCTGGCATGCCGTATCCTGATCGCTTCTATCCCGTCGTCGACAGCCTCAAATGGGTCGAACGCCTGACCAAGCTCGGCGTCGGCACCATCCAGCTCCGCGCGAAAGACCTCAACGACGCCGACGCGCTCCAGATCGTCACCGATGCGCTGGCGATCACGAAGGACACGCAGGCCAAGCTGGTCGTGAACGACTATTGGCGCGCGGCCGTCGTCGCCGGCGCAAAATATCTGCACCTCGGCCAGGAAGACCTAGCGGACGCGGACCTCAAGGCCATCCGCGAGGCCGGCCTGTCGCTTGGCGTCTCCACCCATGACGACGCGGAGCTTGAGACCGCGCTCGCCGCAGAACCCGACTACGTCGCGCTAGGCCCGATCTTCTTCACCACGCTGAAATCGATGCGCTTCGAACCGCAGGGCATTCCGAAGATCACGGAATGGAAGAAGCGGATCGGCAGCATCCCGCTGGTCGCGATCGGCGGCATCAAATTCGAGCACGCCGCGGAGATTTTTGCCGCCGGCGCCGATTCCATCGCCGTCGTCAGCGACGTCACCCAAAACGCCGACCCGGACGCGCGGGTGCGGCAGTGGCTCGGCCAATCGAAGAAGGCTGCATGATGCACGCCCCGCTCTCACCCCACACTCCGCCGTCATCGCCCGGCTTGACCGGGCGATCCAGTACGCCGCGGCTCCTCGGCGCCAGCCGCGCCGCCTCGGAGTACTGGATCCCCGCTCCCGTGCGCAATTGCGCACTAGGCGGGGATGACAGCGGTACTTGTCTCTCGTGCAGCGATGCCAACGAACTGAATTAAGGAGGATCCCATGAACATCCGCTCCAACCCCGAAAAGACCGTTCCCGCCGTCACCACCGGCCCGCTGCCCTCGTCGCGAAAAATCTTCGCGTCTCCGGACGCTGCGCCCGACATGCGCGTGCCGTTGCGCGAGATCATCCTCTCGGAAGGCGCCGGCGAGCCGAACCTGCCGGTCTACGACACTTCGGGCCCCTACACCGACCCGTCCGTCACCATCGACGTCAACGCCGGCCTGTCGCGCAACCGTCTCGCCTGGGTCAAGGAGCGAGGCGGCGTCGAGGAGTATCAGGGCCGCGATATCAAGCCGGAGGACAATGGCAACGTCGGCGCCTCGCATGCCGCAAAGGCCTTCACCGCGCACCACAAGCCGCTACGCGGCCTCGACGGCCACAAGATCACCCAGCTCGAATTCGCCCGCGCCGGCATCATCACCAAGGAGATGATCTACGTCGCCGAGCGCGAAAATCTCGGCCGCAAGCAGCAGCTCGAACGCGCCGAGGCAGCGCTCGCCGACGGCGAAAGCTTTGGTGCCGCGGTGCCCGCCTTCATCACGCCGGAGTTCGTCCGCAGCGAGATCGCGCGCGGCCGCGCCATCATCCCCTGCAACATCAACCACGCTGAGTTGGAGCCGATGATCATCGGCCGCAACTTCCTCACCAAGATCAACGCCAATATCGGCAACTCCGCCGTGACGTCGTCGGTGGAAGAGGAAGTCGACAAGATGGTGTGGGCGATCCGCTGGGGCGCCGACACCGTGATGGACCTCTCCACCGGCCGCAACATCCACACCACCCGGGAATGGATTCTGCGCAACGCGCCGATCCCGATCGGCACCGTGCCGATTTACCAGGCGCTGGAGAAGTGCGAAGGCGATCCCGTCAAGCTGACCTGGGAGCTCTACAAGGACACGCTGATCGAGCAGTGCGAGCAGGGCGTCGACTATTTCACCATCCACGCCGGCGTGCGCCTGTCCTACATCCATCTCACCGCCAACCGCGTCACCGGCATCGTCTCGCGCGGCGGCTCGATCATGGCGAAGTGGTGCCTGGCGCATCACAAGGAGAGCTTCCTCTATACGCATTTCGACGAGATCTGCGACCTCATGCGCAAGTATGACGTCTCGTTCTCGCTCGGCGACGGCCTGCGCCCGGGCTCAATCGCCGACGCCAACGACCGCGCGCAGTTCGCCGAACTGGAGACGCTCGGCGAATTGACAAAAATCGCATGGGATAAGGGCTGCCAGGTCATGATCGAAGGCCCCGGCCATGTGCCGATGCACAAGATCAAGATCAACATGGACAAGCAGCTCAAGGAGTGCGGCGAAGCGCCGTTCTACACGCTTGGGCCCCTGACCACCGACATCGCGCCGGGCTATGACCACATCACCTCGGGCATCGGTGCGGCCATGATCGGCTGGTTCGGCTGCGCCATGCTCTGCTACGTCACGCCGAAGGAGCATCTCGGCCTGCCCGATCGCAACGACGTCAAGGTGGGCGTCATCACCTACAAGATCGCCGCGCATGCGAGCGATCTCGCCAAGGGCCACCCGGCCGCTCAACTGCGCGACGACGCGCTCTCCCGCGCCCGTTTCGACTTCCGCTGGAGCGACCAGTTCAACCTCGGCCTCGATCCGGATACCGCCAAGAACTTCCATGACGAGACCCTGCCGAAGGAAGCCCACAAGGTCGC
The DNA here is from genome assembly GCF_029953005.1 of Bradyrhizobium sp. Mp27. Taxonomy (NCBI): domain Bacteria; kingdom Pseudomonadati; phylum Pseudomonadota; class Alphaproteobacteria; order Hyphomicrobiales; family Nitrobacteraceae; genus Bradyrhizobium; species Bradyrhizobium sp. Mp27. The sequence continues at coordinate 11,136 of NZ_JASAUS010000185.1, forward strand.
GCATTTCTGCTCGATGTGCGGCCCAAAGTTCTGCTCGATGAAGATCACGCAGGATGTGCGGGATTATGCGGCGACGCTGAACGACCCGAACTCGATCGGTATGTCGATGCAGGGCACCGCCGAGGACGGCATGGCCAAGATGAGTGCGAAGTTCAAGGAGATGGGCTCAAGCGTGTATCTGGACGCGGAGAAGGTGAAGGAGAGCAATCGGGTGCTGTGAAAAGGCGCCTAAGGCTGAGGCCGAGGCATTGAGCCAAAACGAAAAGCCGGGCGCAACGCCCGGCTTTTTCTTTCTCGTCCCACTTATATGCCAGGTTGCGTTCGCCCGCCCAACGCATCACAATTTTACATTGCATGGTGGATTCGTATCCATCCAACATTAATTTCGGAACCTAACTCTTATGGAACGATCAAAATGACCGACTACGACTGGGATGCCTTCATCAGTCATGCCTCCGAGGACAAGGATGACGTCGCACGTCCACTAGCAAACCAACTCGCAGGATTCGGTCTCAGAGTTTGGCTGGATGAGTCTGAGATTCAACTAGGCAACAGCCTACGGGTGAAGATCGATGCCGGATTGGTGCACTCTCGCTTTGGAATCGTAATTCTAAGCCCTAGTACCCACTTTTCTTGGAACGTGAGTCGTGATTCAAGGTCGGGATGATACCCGAAGCAAGAGAAGTCCACCTTTCGAGGAAAGATCGCAAGGTGCTTGAGGCGTG
>NZ_JASAUS010000186.1:0-11817 GCF_029953005.1 Bradyrhizobium sp. Mp27
CGGCGGCGAGTACCAGGGTCGGCGCCTGGCTCGGCTTAGCCAACGCAATCCATATCTCAGTTTTTGCGTCGTCCGAGGCTACCTCAACGACAGTAAAACTGTTGCCGAACGACTCCGCCATCCACCCCTAATTCCACAGCTCGCTACTCGTTTCTACTTGCGCAGATAAGAAACCGCAGCATGGCCGATTGGCCTACGAGTGAGAGTAGCCCATTGAACAAACCGGTTTTTCGATGATCTGATAGGGAAGGACCATCAGAATGCCCCGTCGTGCCCCACCAGAAGGAGCGCGTAGAACTCGCGATGAAGATTCTGGAGTGTCGCCAAAAGTTGCGGCGAGTTGGCTGGGATTTTAAAACAGGCCGAACGGCTACGCCAGAGATGGAGCGGCTAGAGCGCAAGCTCCGCGAGATGGACGAGTAAGGTCGCTCGGCAGGATTCCACCGTAGCTCGTCTAACGCTAACCGGAAGCACCGCCCTGGCCTCGTTTTTCCGTTCGGCCGGACTGTATATTCTCCAGCGCCGTCGGCGGCTGCAGCCCGGGTGAGGCCAACCAGTTGTTGATGTGCGAGGCCGTTTCGGCCTGGCGAGCTCGCCTGAGGTAGAGCTCCCGCTGGGGGCCGGGCGGCAACTGTGCCGCGGCCTCCCTGAAGCGCGCAGCCTCCTCAGCCAATCTCTCTTCAAATGTTTTCGTATGCTTGGTTCTGTTGCGACGCTTGATCATGCGCTGTTCCATTCGAGGAAGGCGGGAGCGCATTGTCGCGTTCTCATCACCGATGTCTGCCGGAGTGCCGCGCGGTGATGGCGTCTAAACTAACAAGGGTCGTGGTGGGTTTCTTTATCTTATGTTAAGTCACTGATATATTTTGAGAACTACTCAATTGTGCTAACTGCTCATTTTACTGGAAACACAACATTACCGCGCCCCCACGCCGCCCTGGCCCGCCTCAGCAATGGGGCGGGCTACCGCCTTCCCTGGAAGCGCGCTAAGTGTGTACCCGACGAGGGAGGTCACATGTCAGACAAGGCCCGCGAGTTTATCGATTTCTGGGTGGAGAACAGCATCCACGCTGTGGAGCAGCACCAGACTGCGGGCGCGTCGCAGGATGTAGCAGAACTCACGCGGCGTCTCATCGAGGCTGCCAAGGGGCAGGGCATTGCGGATGCCGACTTGCGAGCTGCGATTGGCGACATCGCCGCCTATATCGAAGAGCTTCTGAGGGCGGCCAACAGGGCTGAAAGCGATCGACGTCAGCCTACGTAGGCTTCGTCAACCTATACACATCACCAGGCTGAATGTTAAGCTGCTCAAACATCCGCTGCTGCGCAGCTGTCAATGCGATATCCAACACTTCCGCGGTCCAGCCTTCCGGAACGGCAGCGAGAACCAATGTCAGCGCCTGACTCGGTTTAGCGAGTGCGATCCAAATTTGCGTTGTTGTGTCGTCCGCAGTCACTTCGACGACAGTGAACGAGTTGCCGAACGACTCTGCCATCCGCCCCCAATTCCACAGCTCGCGACTGGTTTCTACTTTCGCAGATTTGAAACCGCAGCACGGCCGATTGGCCTGTTGAGTGAGAGTAGCCCCGTTGAACTAATCGGGCTTTCGATGATCTTATAGGAAGGACCACTCGGAATGCCGCCGTGCCCCACCAGAACGAGCGTGTAGAACTCGCTCCAAACGCGGCAGGCTGTTTACCTTCTGCCAATCATCCGTCGGGGATCTGTCCAGCGATGAAGTCTGCAGCGCGCTTCGCGGGATCGATCGCGACATGCGAATAGCGCGCGGTGGTGGCAGCCTGAGTGTGACTCAGCAGGCGGCCAATGATGCGCAGGCCGAGACTGCAATCCGCTGCCGAAGCCCGCTCCGAAGGGTGCAGGCGTTTTACTTTTTCCGTGGCTTCCCGGTGGCTTTTTCGGTCAAAACTTCCGACGTGTCAAACTGGTGACGTTATATCATATTGAATCATATGAATTATTTGGTGCCGGCTGAGGGGATTGAACCCCCGACCTTCGGTTTACAAAACCGCTGCTCTACCGCTGAGCTAAGCCGGCAAAACCAAATAATTATAAGCAGTTACGAGAAGAAACTGGTCCGGTCGGCACGTTGGGGTGCACGGTCGGGCAGCGTTTGCGTCGATATAGCCGCAGTCGGGGTGTAGGTCTAGTCTGACTGGCTTGCGCTCTTGTCCGCACCGCCACCTGGCAGAAAATGTGTAGAGCCGGAAATCGCCTTGTGAAACCAGACTGCCCCGTTTCAAGGACGTACGGGCGAAGGATGTCAGACCAAAAGAGCGGATGATCGTCGGCGAAACCGTCAATCGATTCTTGGAAGACTAAAGCCGACAAAACAAATGGTGCTCCAAAGCTGTCAAAGCCTTGCGCGGTCTCGGACCCAAATACGTCTCCCTTTGGAGTGAGGACGAGACATGAAACGCTTTCTCGCCATCGCCGCTGCGCTCGCAGCCGCCGACGCTCACGCGGCGCCTCTAGACGATGCAATCAACTGCGCGAATTACGCGACTATTGATGCCGTCTGTCGTGAGCAAAAAGACCCAAGCGACCCTTTGCTCGGCAAACTCAAGACTGCAGCAGGCGTGTTGCACGGTCGCAGCATTCGCATAGGTGCGCAGGCTGGCGTTTCCAAAGAAGCGGTTGGAGCCTTGGCTACGATCGCCAACGACAAGATGACAAACGAGATGTCGCGCAAGTGCGACAACATCAAATTGTTGCGTGATCAATTCGAGGGCACTTGCCGCCCGGTGATGGATCAAGCGTATAAAGATACGCTCATGATGATAGACGAGATCATGAAGGGAAGGGTCCCTAAGATGATAGCGAACGCGCCGCGCTAAAGCATTAGCGACCTTTTCCTCCATCGTCCGCGCCTGCGCATTGTAGGAAAGAGCGAGAATGGCGACGGAGGTGAGCGCATACTTCATGGCTTCATGCCCTCTTCGATCGTGCGCAGCGTCTTGGGAGCGCCGGCGCACCACTTGGCCATCGCAGCCTTGTCGCCGTTCCACGACCCGATGATAGCGGCGCTGCCAATGGCGGCGGTGCCGGGTAGTCGTTTCATGTGTCACCTCATATCCGCGAAGTGAACTTTTCGGCATTCCATGCTTCCAGAGGTGCGTTTCGCCGCCATGAAACAGGCGGCCCGTAGGGCCGCCTGATCCTCTTCACCCGACTTGTGCCGTGTTACTGGCAGATGTGCTGGAGGCCGTCCGCTCCCTTGTACCAGGTCCCGGGCCGGCAAACGATGCCGTTGCGGGCCGCATAGGTATCCCAATTGCCGTACCAGCCCATTTCGCTGCGGCCGCCCGCATACCCACCGGAAGCGTCATAGGCGTAGGAATTGTCCCAGCCGCGGAACGGCGCGGATGCAACGGCTGCCGCGGTGCCCACGGCGGCACCAGCAACGGCGCCTGCGGTGTCGACCGGCCAGAAGCCCGATCGAGTTTCGTCATTCGAATTCACTTGGCCGCGGGCCATGTGCCGGCGCCGATAGGCGCGATCGGTGGTGGGATTGCCGGGGGCGAGATTCTGGCAATTGGGATCCTGGAAGAGCCCCGTACAGCGGCCCGAATTGTCGACTGTGGTTTGCGCGAAGGCCGGTGTTGCCAGCGTGGACGCGACGATCGCGGCCAAGCCAAGAAGCTTCAGGCTCGTCATGGCATTTGCTCCATGTTGTTGAGACCTGTGCTAAGCGCGCCATCCGGCAGTCGTTCCGCGGATTCTCGCATGTGGGGTCACATCGACGTGAGCCCGCGGAGGATGTGCGGTTTGTGCCACGCAACCTCGTGCGATCCGGCATGTGCGGCGGGTTTGTGTCCCGTTAACGCTTCGCTAGCGCAGCTTGCGGCATTTGAGCCGCTATCGACCCTTGCACGTTAGGCTTACCGGAAATTGGTGAGCGGGCCTTAACCCTCTCCGCGTGGCGATCGGATAGGTTGAGCGTCGGATAAACCGGGATCCTTCCATGCGCGCTCTCGCGCTCGCCGCCTTTCTGATCGGATTGCCCGCGACGGCGTTTGCCGGCGGCGGCTTCGATATCGTCGTTCCCGGCCGCCCGGGCGTGCCCATCATCATCGACAACATCGACGCGTCCTACAGCGTGGTCGAGGGTGTCTGGGGCCTCGGCAAGAACGTCCAGGTGCAGCCGACCATCTATGGTGGGCGCTACATCGCCGAGCGGCAGCCCGAGGACGTCGGCCATTATTATCCGACCATGGGCCTGCGGCCCGGCTACGGCCGGCTCGAGGTCGAGCCGCCCGCGAACCGCAAATTGCCAAAGCCCGCCGAGAGCTATCACCAGAGCTGGGATGTGCAATCGGCGCCGCTGCCGCCGCAGATGGACGTGCCCGTCAATCCGCCGCCGGTGATCTTCGCGCCTGAGATCAACGACCGTCCGCGGCGTCCTCGGCCGCGGCCGCATGCACAGGCGCCCGGAAGGCCGCCAACTTAAGAAACGTCAAAAATTCAAGAAAAATCCAAGATACGAAAATCAACAGGAGAGAGTAATGCGTCAGATGATTTCGGGACTGGTTGCGGCGGCTGCCGTGATGTTCGTCGGGGCCGCGCCGGCCGCGGCTTGCGGCTTCAGCACGTGCGGATCGGTTGCGCCGGTCTATAGCGGCTGCAACACGGGTTGCGGTAGCTGGGGTTATGGCCCGGGTTATGGCGGTTGGGGCTTTGAGCACCTCGCCGAGCCGACCACGCAGTATTACTACGTCAACCAGGGGCCGACCTACACCGGACCGGGCGCATTCGCGCCGTACCCGACCTATCGTGAGGACGCGGTCGTCGCGCCCGCTAACTACGGCTACGGCCGTGGTTATGGCTACGGCAACGGCTATGGCTATCGTGCCGCCGCCGCCTATCCCTATCAGCGCCCGTACTACCGTCCGTATCGCTACGGCTATGGCGCGCGCTACGGCTATCTGCCGCGCACGCACTACGGCTACGGTCCGCGCTACGGCTACGCCCACCGCGCGCCGTATTACGGTGGCCACCGCGTGCTGCGCCGCTATTACTGATCGTTTGATTGGTTGAGTTGACGAAACGCCCGTCCGCGTGGTGCGGACGGGCGTTTTGTTTTTTGGATTCTTGGTTTGACGCGTTTTCTTGACGCGAACCGGTATCCAATTCGCTCGAAAACGCTCTACCGCTTCATCAGCCCGAGACGGCTCGCGCCGACATAGAGCGAGAGCACGGCGGCGTTGGAGACGTTGAGGCTCTTGATCTCGCCGGGCATGTCGAGCCGCGCCACGACGCTGCATGTCTCGCGGGTCAATTGCCGCAGACCCTTGCCTTCGGCACCAAGCACCAGCGCGAGCGGCTCGCGCAGCGTGACGTTCGAGAGGTCCTCGCTGCCTTCGCTGTCCAGCCCAACGGTCTGGAAGCCGCGCTCGTTCAATGCGGTGAGTGCGCGGGCGAGGTTCTGCACGGTCACCATTGGCACCAGCTCGAGAGCGCCGGAGGCGGCCTTGGCCAGCACGCCGGTTGCCTCGGGGCTGTGGCGTGCCGTGGTGACGATCGCCTTCACCGCGAAAGCCGCTGCGGAGCGCAGGATGGCGCCGACATTGTGCGGATCGGTGATCTGGTCGAGCACCAGCACCATGCCTTCCTGCTCCAGGGTCTCGATGTCGGGCGAGGGCAGGGCGTCGGCCTCGGCCAGCAGGCCCTGGTGCACGGCGTCGGGCGACAGCAGGCGGTCGATCTCCTGGGGCCGGACGATCTCGGGCGTGACGCGGGTCGCGATGTTCTCGTCCGCAAGCCGCTTTGCGGCGTTCTCGGTCAGCGTCAGCTTGCGGATCTGCCGCTGAGGGTTGGCGAGCGCCATGGTCACGGTGTGCCAGCCATAGAGGATGACCGGTCCGTCGGACTGCGAATCGCGGTCGCGCCAGGCCGGCCGGCCGGCTGATTTTCCGGGCCTGTTGAAGGGCTTAGCCCCGCCGCGGGGGCCCCTTGGGGTGAATTTTCGATCCTTCATGGGCTCGCTTGTGTCACGGGTCCCGGAATATGGCAATTTGGGTGGCTTCGGGGGCGATTTTAGCTGTTCGCCTCGGTTGACTTTGCCCCACCGCATCGCTCATAAACGCGCCCGGTCGCGCCCCCATCCGGGCTGTCGCGGCCTTCACGTTCCATGGCCGTTTTCGGTCGCCGGCAAGGTCCGGCCCGATTGTGCTGCCGTCGAGCGGGGGAGTGTCCCGAGTGGCAAAGGGAGCTGACTGTAAATCAGCCGCCTCATGGCTTCGCAGGTTCGAGTCCTGCCTCCCCCACCAGCCCCTTGCTATGTGGTTGGTCTGTTTGAGTATTCTGCTCCTGATCCCGCACTTTTACAAGCGGTGAGGGAATAGATTTCAGCTTTTCCGCCGCTTTCTTCGCCAGCCGAGCGCGGTTCGCGGTCTTGGTGTAGTGCGCCGCCATGCGCCCGCCGGTCCACCCGAAGATGGCGTCAAGCTCGGTCTCCGTGGCGCCGTTCTCGGCCGCGATGGTAGCCGCAATCTTCCGCACGCCATGGGCGCTCTTCTTCACGCCGGCTGCGCTGGCGGCCTCTGAGAAGGCGTTCCCGAATGATTCCTTGACGAAGCGATGGCCGCGCTCCCCGACGATCCATGTCTCGGTGCCGGTCGGCCCCACGTCGAGGGTCGCTTGCAGGGCGTCCAAGATCGGCAGCGTCACCAGCACGCGCCGGCCGCTCTTCTCGGTGGCGATCTCGATCAGGCCATCCTTAACGTGCTTGGGGCCGACGTCAGCGGCGTCGCCGCGGCGCAAGCCGGTATATAGCAGCACGTCGATCCAGACCCGCTGCGGCGTCCCGAGCGGCCAGAGCTTATAATAGGCGTCAACGTCCTCATGGGTCCACGGCGCGAAGCCGGCATTGCGGCGCCGCTTCGGCGGCTTCACATCGGCGGTCGGATCTCGCCGCACATGGCCGCGCGCCTTGGCCCACTGAAACAGGCCGCGCATCGTGTCAAGGAAGTTGCGGGCTGCCGATGGCGTGTCTGAGCGCCGGTCGAGCCCGTCCTGTATGTCCTCGCTGCCGACCGCGCCGAATGGTTCGTCGCCGGCCGCCTTGAGGACGTGGAGCATGATGTTCTCGCGCTGCTTCCGCGTCGCGGGCGATAGGGCCTTCCACGGGTCAGTCTTCCGGTAGGAATCCCAAAGCCAGCGCAGCGAGCCGGCGGTCGCCTGGCCGCGCTTCGGCAACTTGCCTTGGATAGCGGCTTCGTATTGAGCGTTGAACTCGTCCGAGCCGAACTCGCCACGCAGCCGGTAGCGTGGACCCTGGCCCTTACGCACGTACCAGACGTGCGTGCCATGGCGATTCCGCTCGCGGTGCAGATGGGGTTTCCTGGGTCTCGGCATGGCGGCGATCAAAGAACGATCCTCCGCTTCGGCGCAACTTCCTTTTCGTCCTGTTCCCGAGACTTCGGCGGCAGCGGGTCGATCGTAATGGTGCCGTCCGGCATGATCCGGACCCGGCCGGCATTGCATTGCTGCGCCGCGCGGATCGCACGGGCGACATCAGCTTGCGTCACGCGGGCAGGCGTCCGGCTCATTCACCGCCCCGCTTGTTCGACGACAGTGAGTATGTGGTCATGGCCGCGGCACCGTGAAGCCAGCGGCATTCTTATGGCCTCCGCCGCCGTAGCGCTTGGCGACTTCAGAGACGTCCACGCCATCATTGCGCGAGCGGAGCGACCAGATCACGCCCTTCTCGGTCTCGGCATACATGGCGGCAAATGGGTGGCCTTCGGCTAGCTCGCCGGCGACCTCAGACGACATGAACAGCGAACCGTTAACGACGGGGACGGTATAGCCGCCGATCTCGCGCATGAAATGGTGCTTCTTGGCGCTGTCGATCAGCGTCCGGTAATAGCGGTGGATCGCTTCGCCCTCGGTGATGAGGGTCTGGACTTCAAGCTGATCCCAGACATTAAACTTCTGGGGGTACGACCGAAGAGCCATCGTGAGGGAATCGACACCGGGCAATTGCTTGCGCCACAGGTCTCGGTCTTGGAGGTAATGGAAGAGCAGTGGAACAGGCTCGCCCGGATGGAAGTATTCCCACGCCATCACGGCGCCGCTGCGCTCCATGTCGAAGTGCACCTCGACATTCGGGCATTCGGCGGATAGCCCATCAAGCTCGGCCTGTGCGGTCTTGTGGTGGTCGAGCACTAAGATTGACCGCGCCTTGGCGGCAAGCTCGATCATGACTGGCCGCTTATAGGAGAAATCGACAATCGCCACGTCGAGGCCCGTCACGTCGGGGGGCGCTTCGCCGTAGACGCCAGGCAGATAGTCAGGTCCTGCGCCGTCACGTTTCCAGAGGGCGAAAGCCGCGCCAAAGCCATCGTCACAGGCGCCATGGTAGATGCAGAGGTCGGGGGTCATTGAACTGTCTCCGGTTTCATGCAGGCGAGCTTGATCGACCTCGGGTCGTCAGGACGGCCGGCGGTGGTGATGACGACGCTCTGGCCGCATGCGTCGCACTGGACGACGAACAGGCCGCAGCGCTTTGCGGGATAGGGAAGGTCGGTTTCGCAGACGGCTGCTTGGCCGCGCGATTGATCAATATCGATGCCCTCTGGATGCGCCGGGTTCGGCGGGCACTGCGGCTCACGGCCGCGATCGATCCATTTGACGGAAAGGCTCATGCGCGCTCCTTTGAGGAGACCGCCGAGGCGGCCTTTCGAGCGCGCAAAATGGCGATGCACAGCGCGATGGCGCGGTTGCTGTCGCATTCCCCGTCGTAGTATCCGGTCAACCCAGGTACCCATACTTCCGCGTTGTGGGGAACGTGCATGCTGAAACCAACCGTCCATTTGTAATCGGTCGGCAGCAGTGTCAGGGCCGCGTCAATCGAAGCCGTGAATTGTGGGCACGGTTGCTTGCGGTAGGGGTCACTCCAAAAGATTGGCTCTTCGCCCACGCAATGAGGCTGATAGGCGCCAATGTCAGGATAAAGAGCAAAGACAATATCGACGTCGAGCGCGCGGTCAGGACCATCGGCTTGCTGGAGGCGATTGATAATCTCGTTCATTGTGTTCCTCACTGATCTGAAGGCTGTGAAAGTGCGCCGGCCTATTTGAGGTGGTTCTTGCGCGGGCAAATCGGACTCTCGCACGTCTTCTCCGAGGTCGGCGGACAGATGCAGCCCATCTGCGGCGCAATCGATGGCACGGGTCCGCTCCAACCCCAGCCAGGCGGGTTCATCCCCGGCGTTCGATTGTTGATGCAATCAGCGAACGAGCAGCCGCCAGAATTGGCGCCGCATGGAAAGCGAGCACACGCTATCATTCGTAACCTATACGGGAGTCAGGGCGCGTGAGCGAGCATGAGGCAATGATGCGGTCGGCGATGTCCTTCGCGAGGCGAGCGGCGTCCGAGTTGCCGTCACTGCAAACGCTCTCGATCATAGGGCGGATGATGGCGGTCAAATTCTCCCAAGCTGGCTGTTCGAGCGGATAAAGAGCCGCCGTTGAGTCCATGATCGACTTCTCGATCAGGCGGCGCTCCTCGGGAGTGATGCCTCGCTTACTAACGGCCGCATAGATCGCTCCGTCACTCACTGGCGATTCCTGCGGTACAGCGTTGCGGAGGCGCGCATTCTCTTCCTCAAGCTGCCGTCGAGAATAGAGTGGCTTCGCAGCGATCAGTTCGATATTTAGCCGCTCGATCTCCGCGGCGGCCTCGTTCATGGCCGCGATGTTTTCTTCCTGCTCAAGCTGGGGGCTTTCGAACGGAATATTGCCATGCGCCCACATCGGATTGCGCAGACGATTGATCAGATCGTCACCATTGGCGGCAGACAAACGTGGAAGAGCCGGAGCAAGATGCTGCGCTAGACGGTCGGACCAAGACATGATCACGCCAGCGTCCTCGCCGAGTGCCTTATGCGCCCAAGCGTCGATCGCGTCCTGTACCCCATGCCATGCTGGAGCATCCGTCTCGACCGGAGCGGCCGCCATCCACTCATCAGCCTTGACGCGCCAGTCGTCCTTGTTGGGCTCTGTCATTTCGTCCCATTGGGCATGACCGGACATTACTTTATTGAACAGGCACCGGGCGATGCCATCACGTTCGAACTCACTCACTGGCGATTCCTGCGGTTCAGTCGGAATGAGGTTGGCCTCGTGGTCGTCAAGCATCTGCTTGAAGTCGTCGGCAGAAAGACCGCCATTTGCTCGGTTGGCCCGCATGTCTTCGGCACCGTTCCGGCTCTCATCCGCGAACCACCGCCAAAGCATCTCGAAATAGTCGTAATACTGGCATTCCCGGCCGCACTCGTCGGGTGAGTGCTTCGTCTCGACCGGAGCGGCCGGCGGCTGCGCGGCGAGGGCGGCAATCTTGTCAGCCGCAACGCGTGCGGCATCCTGGAAGATGGCGTTTCCTTGCGGCACCCAAGCCGGCGTCTCGCCTTTGCAGGCCATGCGCATGCGGTCGTAGATGATCTCGGCGGCAGCTTCGCGCCACTCCACGGGTCGTTGGGCAGGAGCGCTGATGAGGCTTTCCAAGTCGTCAAGCACGCATTCGACGGCACGGTCGTAATCGTCCTGGTAGCGCCCCATCAACTCACGGATACGGTCGCGCATTGCCTGCGTTGATTTCATGTCCGACTCCATTTCAAGTGATTGCGCCCGTAAACGATCCAGAGGGCGATGTTCATGGGCAGCAAGCCCCACGCGCCGACGACGTAAATCCAGACCAACCATAGGGCCTGGTTGCCCAGCCCGATCAGCCAAGCATTCGGATGCTTGTTGCCGGCAAGCAGCGTCATCCAAATGGTGATCGCTGACAGAAGCCACGGCAGGTAAATTCGGATGACGTCAGCCATCACTTTCCCCCACATTCGCTGAAAACCCGGCTCGCACGGGCCCAAGAGCCAACCATTTGCTTCACGGTATGGGTTGGCGGGCTGGTGCCCATGAACCCCTTGGTCGCGATGTCGAAGGCGTTCGCCTTCTCGCGCAGCTCGTCAGCGCGAGGGTGTCCGCGATCTGCGAGAGCGTGCATCTTGATCGAAAGGTCGGTCTTTACGACCTCACTTTTACTGTCAGCGGACAAATTCGTCATTTGAAGCTCCAGGCGGAAGAGGGCGGAGCGCCGCTCTTGATCTCGTGACAGGCAACGAAGCCGAATATCACTATGAGGATGGCGAGGGCGCGGATCATTCTGCGGTCTCCCACGAAACTCGATGCAGCTCAGTGGGGCCGCTATGGCCGCGATCCCATACGAACCAGGCGAACGCCATGCCGCTATTGGAGTTCGTCGGACCGTCCCACCCATGCCGATGCATCATCGGCAGACGCTTACGGAACACATGCACGCGGGCGAGGTGGCCGGTGTCGAGGATCGGCGTGCGCTTGTCGCTCTCAAGGAATGCCAGCCGAAGGAGCATGATGACCTTGGGGCAGAGCTCCAGGGCATGGGCTACGAACTCGCCGGCATTCTTGAAGGGCGGATTCGTGACAATCGCCTGCACGCCAATCGGAAGCTGCCGTTCCAGAAGGAAGTCCCAGTGCGCGGAGTCCTGATCGGGCGATCTGTAGTCAACCAGATCGGTGGCGTAGACCTGATGTCCGGCCGCTCGGAGAGCGCGGACGATCACACCGGGGCCGCAAGCTGGCTCCCAAATGACCTCTGGCAGCTTCTCCACGCGCAACAGGGCGTGAACCGCCTCTGGCGGGCTCTCATGTCAATCGGCTTGCAAATTTGACCCTTCATCGGCGTCCAATTTTGACCCCTTTCCGCGGCGGGGTTTGCTGGTAGCGCTGGTCTCGTCGGAGCTGGCCGGGATAGCGGAG
>NZ_JASAUS010000187.1:0-11817 GCF_029953005.1 Bradyrhizobium sp. Mp27
CCAACCTCGGCTTCCATGACTCGATGGAAGCCACTGTGGACCCTTATCCCGGGGTCCCGATTGGATGCCGATCACCCCGAAAACGGGGTCCTTATTCCATGCCGAAACACAGCTGTGTCTCGAAAGTAGACCTCATCGGAGTGAACACTGACCCAGCGTGATCGCAATCGCCCAGCGATGTACCCGCCGATGGACGAAGACAGCATGGCGATAACGATGAAATAGAGACCAGTTCCGATCTTGAAGGTTGTTGCTGAAACCCCGGCGCCAGACCATGGAGAGACAACGGACAGGCCGAGCCCGACACCGAACGCGAGGAGAAGCAATGTGAGCGCGCAAGAAACGACTGCTCCCGCTGTAACGGCAGCCCACGAAACGCCGGCTACGGACGGTTCGCCGTCGGTCGTGGTTGGTTGGACAACGACAGTATCGATCATGCGTGCGCCTCATTTTGCGACGAAGATATTCGTCGTGCCGAAACAATGGGCAGCGTTGACGAAGGTTCCTACGTGGCTTCTTTGTGGTTTTGCGCGTGACCGATTGCAATGTCCAATGAGGCCTACGGCATCTTGACGTTAGGCTCGCGGTCCAGACGCGCAATTTCGAGAGGCCGTCGACGAATGACTTGGCCTCCTTCGCGCTTCCGATCAGGACGCAACCTTCGTCGAAATCTGCGGTGGCAATGCCGGCTTTCTCAAATAACGGCACTGCCGCGTCGGCGTAACCGATGAATTTGCAGTGCGCGAAGGCGTCGGCGACGAAATCGCGCGCTGCAGACTCCAGTATCAGGTCATCCATCGCATCTGCTCCAGGCAGAAGCGCGACCGCGTCGTACAGAACGGATGGCCCTCCGTCGATCATCTGGTCGGCGTCGATCCAGCTGCCGTCGCTGGCTTCGGCACCCGTCACCTTCGGTGCGACGATCTCGTAGGTCGCTCCGGCCTTGCCGAGGGCGGCCTTGAGGGCCTTGAGAATGCCTGCGTCCGAACCATCGGAGACGAGGATACCGAGCTTTCGACCCTCGAAGCGCTCAGGCCCGTTTTCGACGATGCTCAGGGCGGGGGAAGGATCGAGATCCCGACGTGTCGCGACGGCTGCATCCGCGGCTTTCGGCATCTTCTTCAAGCCAAGCTTATCCGCGACCTTGCTGGCCAGTGTCTCATCAATATTGAGGAGGTGCGCGACCATACGCTCCCGGATTGCTGGAATCTTCACCTTGCTGAGCTCGAACGTCAGTGCGGTAGCGATGTGGGACTGCTCGCCTGCGGTCTGGCTAATGAAGAACTGGCGAGCTTGGCTATAGTGATCCGCAAAACTTTCTGCGCGGAGACGGCGCTTGGCACCTTGCTCGTCGTCGGCGAACGGCGTGAAGCCGCGCTGCGGCGATTCCCTTGGACCTTCGCCGAAGGAGTTCGGCTGGTAATTTGCACGACCGACCGGGTTGCGCAAAGCCATATTGCCGTCTTGCTGAAAGTGCGCGAACGGGCATTTGGGCGCGTTGATGGGTATGTGAGTGAAATTGGGGCTGCCCAAGCGCTTCAGCTGAGTGTCGAGATACGAGAAATTGCGCCCCTGAAGGAGCGGATCGTTTGAGAAGTCGATGCCCGGCGGAACATTCTGGGTCATGAAGGCGACCTGCTCAGTCTCCGCAAAGAAGTTGTCGGGCATGCGATCTAGCACCAGCCGTCCGACCGGAACGGGAGGGAGGATTTCCTCGGGAATGATCTTGGTCGGATCGAGCACGTCAAAATCGAACGCGTCCGCGAAATCCTGGTCGAATAATTGAAGTTGCAGCTCCCATTCCGGGAAGTTGCCGGTCTTGATGGCTGTCCAGAGATCGCGGCGGTGGAAGTCGGGATCGGCACCGTTGATCTTGACCGCTTCGTTCCAGACGACCGACTGCAAGCCGAGTTTCGGCTTCCAGTGGAACTTGACGAAGGTGGACTCCTGCTTCGCATTGACGAGACGGAACGTGTGGACCCCGAAACCCTCCATGAAGCGAAACGAACGCGGGATGGCGCGGTCTGACATGACCCACATGACCATGTGCATGCTTTCGGGGGTAAGGCTTATGAAGTCCCAGAAATTGTCGTGCGCAGACTGCGCTTGGGGAAAGGCGCAATCCGGCTCTTCCTTCACCGCGTGGATCAGATCGGGAAACTTGATGGCGTCCTGAATAAGAAAACCGGGATATTGTTGCCGACCATGTCCCAATTGCCTTCCTGCGTGTAGAGCTTCACCGCGAAACCTCTCACGTCCCGGGCGAGATCGACTGATCCCTTGCTTCCGGCGACGGTGGAAAATCGCACGAACGCAGGCGTCTTTTCGCCAGCTCGCTGAAACAGGTCGGCCTTCGTGTACTTCGCCAGTGACTTGTAGGTCTCGAAGAACCCGTGCGCCGCATATCCTCGAGCATGCACGACCCGCTCGGGAATGCGCTCATGGTCGAAGTGGAAGATCTTCTCGCGGAAATGGAAGTCCTCAAGCAACGTAGGTCCACGAGGACCGATCTTCAGCGAATTCTGGTCGTCTGATACCGGTCCGCCTTGAGCCGTGGTTAAGACGGCGGTCTTACCCGACGCGATCTGATGGAGTTCGCCGCCTTCACCCCGGCTGAGCTTTTGATCGTGTACGGTTGCTGTCCCCGCCGATGCGCGGCTCGATTTCGTCGTCTTGGCCATTTTGAGGATCTCCCGGCGACACCAGTGGAACTCCTCAATCCGCCCGTGTGGCATCCGTTCCTGTATTGGCTCGGCTGAGACTAATTCCGCCAACATCGACCGCGGTGCGCGCCGAGCTTAGCTACTCGCCCTCGTGGTCGGTCCTTTCTCTTCGCGTCTGGCCCGCAAGGCCTCTTCTCTCAGTTCGCTACCGATCATCGTTCGGTCAAACTGGTTACGGAACTAATCAGGCGTTGTGCTTGATCACGTCCATTCCAGGCCGGATCCCCCTTGCAACGCTTGAGAAAACCCCTACTTGCCATCCAGCGAACATCCATATGGATGGCCAAAGGATGGTAAGAATGCCGGATAACGTACGAGAATTCAGGTCCCGCGTCCCCGACACCGAGAAGATCACGGTCAACCTCGGCTACGTCGACCTTGGGCAGGTCGATCTCATGGTGCAGGAAGGATTCTATTCCAACCGCACTGATTTTATCCGGACGGCCATCCGCAACCAGCTCGAACGGCACGCGGAGGTCGTGAAGCAGTCGACAGCCCGAAAGAGCCTGGATCTTGGGCTTCGGAACTATAGCCGTGAAGATCTCGAAGCAGCGCGTCGAGCCGGCGAAATGCTGCATATCAACCTTCTTGGTCTCGCGACCATAGCCCAAGACGTCACGCCCGATCTGGCCCGCGCCACAATCGCTTCCGTCTCGGTGCTCGGGGCGCTCCATGCCCCCCCCGCGGTCAAGGCCGCTCTCGCCGACAGAACGAGGTGATGCGATGCTAAATCAGAACATAGTTCGCGAGGCCACTCGGCTCACCCGTGCGGGCCGGTTGGTTGAGGCTACGGCTCTCCTGCAGCGCATGCTCCGGGGCGAGAGTGCCCCCGAGCCTTCCGGCAGGACGACCACAGTCGCCCCATCGCGGCTCGAGCCGCCGACAATCGATTTAAAGCCCAACGTCGCCAAGAAGACGGAGAGCCGGAAAACCGCGCGGTCCACATCTGTGGAGCAGCGCGAGCGTCCCACATCGCTCGGCGGGATTCGAGCACTCTCAGGATTCGGCATGCGCGGCTCGGTGACGCGCACTCCGCTCTCCACGACCGATATCGTACCCGAGGGAACGCAGTTCACAACCGGTACTTTCCGTAGCAACGTAGGAAGCCGGACTTACAAGCTATTTGTCCCGAGTTCTCATGGAGAGCCGCTTCCGCTAGTGGTCATGCTTCACGGCTGCACACAGTCGCCTGACGATTTCGCGGCCGGCACCCGGATGAATTTCCTTGCCGAAGAGCGGAATTGCTTGGTGGTCTATCCGGAGCAGCCACGCGGGGCCAACCAGTCGAAATGCTGGAACTGGTTTCGCCCCGGCGATCAGAAACGAGATGGCGGTGAGCCTTCGCTGATAGCCGGCATCACTCGCCAGATCATGCGGGACTATTCGATCGATCCAAAACGCGTCTACGTCGCGGGTCTGTCGGCGGGTGGGGCGGCCGCTGCCATCATGGCAGCGACGTACTCTGATCTATACGCGGCTGCTGGGATCCATTCCGGTTTGGTCTGCGGTGCCGCGCGCGACCTTCCCTCCGCCCTTGCCGCAATGCGGCAAGGAGGTGGACCAAAGCTCGCGGATGGTGTGCTGTCAGTCCCAACCATCGTTTTCCATGGCGATCGCGATGCCACTGTACATCCAGTCAACGGCGAGCGCATCTTCGAGCAGGGCAGCAAGAAGCCAAGTTCGAAAGCGAAAATAATCAAGGGACAAGTGCCGCAAGGGCATGCCTATACCCGCACTATCATGACGAACGCGCGCGGGTTGGTCATCGGCGAGCATTGGAACGTTCACGGCGCCGGTCACTCGTGGTCGGGAGGTAGTTCCGCCGGCTCTTATACCGATCCAAATGGACCGAACGCGACGAGCGAAATGCTGCGCTTCTTTCTCGAGCATCCACTTTCGAATTAGATCGGAGCCTTTTGCTAGCTCGGCTACCAAGTGCGCCGAGCTGCCGGCCGTGCGCTTACCCGCTCCTCGTTCTGATGACCACCGCTCGGCCAAGAGTTCTGACTACTCGGCTACTTGAGCAGGCGCTTCAATGATCACTGAACGAAGCCTGCTAACGAGAGCCTCGGACGAGTACGGCTTCGGAAGGAATGTTCCGCCGACCGGGAGCTCGTTTTCGGCCGGGAAGACACGCCCCGAGGTCACTACCAACCCGACGGGTGGCCAGCGCTCGCGCACCATATGCGCGAGCCTTAGACCGTCGGGCTCGCCAACGATCTGAACGTCTGCGAACACAGCCGCAACGTCGCGGCGTCCGTTGAGGATCGCGATGGCCTCTGCCGCGCTCGTCGCCTCGAGCGTTCGGAAGCCAGCCTCATAGAGGATGTCGATCGCATCCATCATGATTAAAGTCGTCCTCTACGACTAAGATGACGTCGCCATTTGAAATGTTTTGAACCAAAAATGCTCCTGACTGATCGCTCTGCAATCGTAAGCGCTCCAATGTCCCCTCTCAAACGACTGTCGCGACCCGCCGTTCCTAGC
Source organism: Bradyrhizobium sp. Mp27 (assembly GCF_029953005.1). NCBI lineage: Bacteria > Pseudomonadati > Pseudomonadota > Alphaproteobacteria > Hyphomicrobiales > Nitrobacteraceae > Bradyrhizobium > Bradyrhizobium sp. Mp27. The sequence goes on from NZ_JASAUS010000187.1 coordinate 5,211, forward strand.
GCTCGAGAAGGACCTTTGCGTGCGCCGCGGGAAGGATCTGAAAGATCGACCGACAGTCTCTGCTTTCTTGCCGACGTAACCCGGTACCGATTGGCGTGCTTTTTACGCTTCGACATCATGATCGTTTCGGCGTACCGGGACGGACTGTTTCCGCTCAACTGGACAGAGGTGCCTCTGCGACGTCAAGCAGGGCTCCAAGACCCTGCCGCAGCCGGCGCGTTGCAATGTTCTCGGTCGCCAGACCGAACACCACGAGGGATCTCCCTGTCACCGCGTAAGCGTGGCCGAATTCGAATGATGGCATCTGCACATCCGGCTGATTGGTATCTATCAGTCCCAACCAGCTGCTCCCGTCAGTGACGGGCGGCAGCGAGAAGTTTACGACGTCAAAATGGGCATTGTAGACCAGAAGCATAGTCGCATCCGAACCGCGACGCTTGATACCAGTCTCCTGGGCGCGACCATCGAGAAGCATCCCGAAACACTTGGCGTTGCCGTCATGCCATTGCTCTGTGGTCATGTCCTCGCCTAGCGGCGTCAGCCACGCCACGTCCTTGACATCGAGCTCTTCGTTGTAGGAGCCGACCATGAAGCGACTGCGGAAGAGAATCGGGAATGCCTTGCGTGTGGCGATCAGCTTCCGCGCGAATTCGCGGAGGCCGCGTCCGTTCGCTGAGATGCCCATCCAATCAAGCCAAGCCGTCTCGTTATCCTGCGCATAGGCATTGTTGTTGCCGTGCTGGGTTTGTCCGAATTCGTCGCCGGCGAGCAGCATCGGCGTTCCATGGGAGAACAACATCGTGGCGAGTAGATTCCGCTTTTGCCGCTCGCGCAGCGCCGTGATCTCCGGGTCGTCCGTCGGTCCCTCGACCGCGCAGTTCCAGGAATGATTGTTGCTGTGACCGTCGCGATTGTCCTCCCCGTTGGCCTCGTTATGCTTATCGTTGTAGGAGACGAGATCGCTGAGATTGAAGCCGTCGTGGGCGGTGATGAAATTGACGCTGGCCCAAGGCCGGCGGCCGCGCCTGTTGAAAAGGTCGCCCGATCCGGAAATGCGCTTGGCGAAATCAGCGATGGTGCCTGGATCGCCCTTCCAAAAGGCGCGCGCGGTATCTCTGAACTTATCGTTCCACTCGGCCCAACCGGGTGGAAACTGACCAACCTGATAGCCGCCCGGCTCGATGTCCCAGGGTTCGGCGATCAGCTTGATGCTGGAAAATAGGGGATCCTGTCGGCAGGCGTCAAGGAAGCCACCGCCTTCGTCGAATCCATAGGGTTCGCGGGCCAAAATGGTCGCAAGATCGAAACGGAAGCCGTCGACCCGCATCTCGGTCGCCCAGTAACGAAGGGAATCCGCGACCAGCTGGAGAACGCGCGGATGCGAGAGGTTCACCGTATTTCCGGTCCCAGTATCGTTGATGTAATAGCGCTTTTGGTCGGGCAGCAGCCGGTAGTAGCTCGCATTGTCGATGCCCTTGAACGATAGCGTCGGGCCAAGCTCATTGCCCTCTGCAGTGTGATTATAAACGACGTCAAGAATAACCTCGATGCCATGGGCATGGAACTGGTTGACCATGGCCTTGAATTCGTTCGCGGAAGGCGTCTTCAAGTAGCGCGGCTCAGGCGCGAAAAACGCTATGGAGTTGTACCCCCAATAGTTGCGTAGGCCTTTCTCGATCAGATAGCTGTCGTCGACGAAGGCATGGATCGGCAGCAGCTCGGCGGCGGTAATGCCGAGCGAAGCGCAAATAAGCGGGGACCACCGAATGCGCCAGGCCTGAGAACGTCCCGCGGTCTGCCTCCGGCACTAGCGGATGGAGCTGAGTGAAACCCTTGACGTGCATCTCGTAGAAGATCGTACGTTCCCATGGCGTTTCGGGCTTGCGCGATGTGCCCCACGTGAAGGCCGGGTCGATGACGCGGCATTTCTGCATCAACGGCGCGCTGTCACGCTCATCGTAGGACAGATCCTTGTCGGCGTGATCGAGCCGGTAACCGAACAACTCCGGTCCCCAGCGCAGTTGTCCAACCACTTGCTTGGCGTAGGGATCGAGCACGAGCTTGTTCGGATTGAATCGATGGCCCGCGTCGGGCGCATATAGTCCGTGGACGCGATAGCCATAGACGGTGCCAGGACGTGCCGAGGGCAAATAGCCATGCCAGACTTCGTCGGTGTATTCAGGAAGCTCGATCCGCTCGATCTCGGTCTCGCCGGCCTCGTCGAATAAGCAAAGCTCTACCTTGGTTGCATGGGCGGAGAACAGTGCAAAGTTGACGCCGAGTCCATCCCAAGTCGCACCGAGCGGACGGTTTCCCCTCGGTGATCCGGGAGCGGCGCAGGCTTGAGACCGCCCGCGAAAGGGCGTCGTCAGAAAGTACTGGTCGATGCATTTTGCCCCGCAAAAAATTCTACCAAGAAATCGGAGCGACGGCCGCGGCTTCGGCTTCAGTCGTCTCGCCGCCGGTCACCGAAGTGATCACCGCAGCAGAAGGCAGTCCAGAGGGCTGTTGCAGAGAATTGGCCTTCTGCATCGCAGCTTCATTGCTGATCGCGGAAAGCGAATTGCCGATCCGGCTGACGATTGCCGTCAGCTCTGTATCTGACAATTCTAGACGCTTCTCGACGAGGCATACCTGCGTGCGGTCGATCAACCCGAGTTTGTTGCGAATCGGCTGAGGCTTCGAGCGGAGCATGGCGACGACTCCTTATGTATAGTCGTAACCGCCGCTCTATCATTCTGTTCCCGCGCTCGGCAGAAGGCGTCATCCGGCGTTGACTGCCCTGATTTCTAGACCGACAGTAGGTATCGGCATCCGGATCACGCCTTCCTTTGCGGGGACAGCGAGTACCTCGAGGCGCGAACTCTTCCGTAGAACCGGCAGCCGGTGATAAGCGGCCAGATAGTTTCGCCATTCGCTCCACTGGCGGCGGGTATTTTTGTGAGTTGCGTATGTGACCTAAAGCTGACGAACCAGAGCAAGACAGAAGACGTCTCCGGTTTGCCCCCTGTCGCAAGGACACACGTCGTCACAACAAAAGGCGCTGTCCGAGATGTCTCGAGACGAACCCGCTGCTTTCATCGAGCGGAACCAAGCGGAAATCGACAAAGTGGAGGGTGAGCTCGCGTCGCGCGCGAAGGACGTGTCTCATTATCTTCGGTGAGATGGGCACTGCTTCAGATGCGATCTTCGGCTTCGGCGATCGGCACGGATTTTACGTTCGCCGTGACTTCCATGCTGGCTTCATCCCCGGCATCGCCCCAATAACTGCCTGAAAGGGGGATAGCCTGAGCCGGGGTTCGAGCAACGCCGACTCTAATAAGGTCCCGATTCCCAACGATACCATTGGTTGGATCAAATTCGACCCAACCGGAGCCTGGGACGTAGATCGAACACCAGGCGTGCGTCGATCCACCTCCGAAGCGGGTCGGTCCATCGCGATCGGGCACATAAACGTAACCGGTGATGAAGCGGGCGGCAAAGCCGAGCGAGCGCGCGGCTTCCATCATCAGCAGCGCGAAGTCGCGGCAAGTCCCCCGTTGAAGACCTATGGTTTCCGCGGGTGTTTGGGTGCCTCGCATTGTGCGGCGTTGGTAGGAAAATCCCTCCGCGATCGCCTCGTTGAGCGTCATTAGCAACTGCCCAGTAGGGCGGTTAACGCCCGGCGCCACGAACTTCAAGAGCCATTGGTCAACAGCTGCATCACCTGGGTAATGGCGGCGGATGTACGGGTTCAGATCCGGCAGCTCGTTGCCATCATAATCGAACGGATGCTCCCGAGCGTATTCCTCGATCCGAAAGTCTGGGGCATTCTCTGGAGTATGGTCGAGGCGGATCGTCGTTTGAAACTCTAGCACGTCTGAGAAAGTATTGAATTCGACCAGCGTGATGCAATTGCCGAAGACGTCATGTATCCAGCGAATTTCGACCGGCTCTGGATCTATCGCGAGTTTGCAGTCGAGTAGCCGTTGATCAAAACTGTCCCTTGGACGAAAGAGCAGTTGGTGCTGACCGGGCCTTACGGGCCTTCCGTAGCGATAAACGGTGCTGTGATGGACAGTATAAACGGTCATCGCTTCCACTCGATACCGCAAGATAAGACGCGGTCTTGACCGTAGTTCGCAAGAAGAAAATGCGGTTGTTAAGTCCGCGCAACTGCCTTTCATTTCATCAGGATAGGCCGATGAGTTCGAGGAACAAACACCTACCGAGCGAGCTTGTCTGCCACGGTCAACGGTGACGGGCAGGGAGACGGCTTTGAAGATTCGCGCAGGCTATGATATCGCGTTTGAGTGCTCCCAAGACGCCCCCATGGTGTTGATGCTCAGTGTTCATCCGTCTCGCCAAGCGGATCTGCTTGGCACGCACCGAGCCCTTTTCTCGCCAAATGTCTCAGCCGAAAATTACACCGATATGTTTGGAAATATTTGTACGCGCCTTGTTGCCCCGGCCGGGCTGATCGAGATCAGCAACGAGTTCGTTATCAAGGACAGCGGTCTACCCGATGCCGTAGCTGTAGATGCTGTGCAAGCCCCGGTCCCAGACTTGCCGGACGACACCCTAGTATACTTGCTAGGCAGTCGGTATTGCGATACTCAAAAACTCTCAGATCTCGCTTGGTCCCTATTCGGCTCGATTAATGGCGGATGGCAGCGGGTTCAGGCGATCTGTGACTATACCCACGATCGCATCCAATTCGGCAACGAATACGCGCGAAGTGATCGGGCGGCCTCCGAAGGGCATGAAGAACGTATTGGCGTGTGCCGTGACTTCGCACACCTCGCCATAGCGCTGTGCCGATGCATGAACATCCCAGCTCGCTATTGTGCAGGCTATCTCGGCGATATTGGCGTCCCGCGAAATCCGGCGCCGATGGATTTTAGCGCTTGGTTTGAAGCTTACATTGGCGGGAAATGGTATACGTTCGACGCGAGGCATAACCATCCCCGCATCGGCCGCATCGTCATCGCTCGCGGAAGAGATGCTGCTGACGTCGCTATCTCAACTGCGTTTGGCCCGACGAAGCTGGTACGCTTCAACGTAGTGACTGAAGAAGTGTTGGTCGACGATGCGGTTTCGCTTCGGCTGAATGGCGATGCATCGCAGCAGATTGCCCAACGGTAATGTGCTTGAGCAATTCGAGGCCACTCCTGAGTTTGGAAACGACAAGCTCGGTAAAGCCGATCTTTCCCGCCGCTTCACTTGAGGTTTTCTGAAGCCACTTGAGTGGTGTTTACCCTGGGTGTGAGACTAACCGCTGGCGGTGGTATCCTGGCGCGGTGCCGCCTGCTGCGCTGCCTGATTGCCCGACATCTCAGCCTGCTCAATCTTTTGGGCGTGGTATTGCTCGGCAATAGTCCGCTTGCCACGTATTCCCGGTTGCGACTGAACCCTTCTGGTATGCGTTGCGTTGCCTCGTGATAAGTGGAGCGAGCGCCTTGATGCTTGACGTACGACTTGTTGCAGCTTCGGTTGCGGTGTCGATCGCCTTGATATCGACCAGCCTTCGCTGAGCCAACAAAAAATCAAGCTCAATCGGCAATTCGAAGTTCAGCCGAAGACCGTCCCGTTCGCGTCATCCTCCCGGCTCCGTGGGAGGCCAGCATAAGGCAGGCCGAAACGCAGGATGCAAAGTAAAAAGCTCGCCGCCGCGAAGTTTCTAGGGTGCTTCCATCTTGGCCCATTGAAGCTGTGAGGAGCGATTTGTCGGGCAGAGTGTTCACTCTAGCGGAGCTATAAGAGTTCTGGATGGTGTGGCGATGGGTTAGCGCGAAGGCGGGGGGCAACAATTCAGGGCACCGCCGGTGGCGGGACAGGGATCTCGGTCTCATCGTCAGGCTTGCACGGCTGAATGGTGTAGCCGTCTTCCAGGACTGTCTTCCCATCGACCGGCGTCATCGGCGTGAGTCCAAACTTCCTCCTCGGTGGAAAATTCCTTGCTGAGCTTCTGGTCGTCGTCAAACAGGGCGTAGGGCATGCTCGGCCTCTACCATGAGAACGCCGCAAAGGGGAGCTTGTTCAAAGCGCAGACACGGTGGCTTAGGCTGCCGCGAACTCTGGCTGACCGGCTGCTGCCTTCTTCCGGCAGTCCGCTGCGTATGCCTGAAGGCGCTCGATAGTCAGCGTATCGTTTACGCTCCTGGCTAATCTCTCGGCCTTGATTGCTTGGTGCAGTAAGTGTTCGGCGTTACTCATGCTCTCACCTCCGGCGAGATAATTTGAAGCAAATTGCTCTGTTCCTACGTTGCTCTCATTGTCCCTAACGGAGTGTTACGCAGGTCACGCTGCCGCGCTTTCCTCCATAGGTTGGGATCGTGCGAGGGCCACTTCAAGTTCGGTTCAGGGCGTAACTGATGCATTCGCTAGGCGTCCAGTTGGCTATAGCGCCCGATTTTTCAGGGGTGTTGCGCAAATGAAAAACCCCGGCCTTTATCCGGGGCTCTACGCGCTGAAACGTTGAGCGGAGATTTAACGCCCGTGTTGCGCATCAATAGAGGATCTAGTACCCGGAATCAGAGCTGAGTGATACGGCGGCCTTTGAAACGGCGTTGACGGACCTTTTTCTTGGTCCAGACGAAGGGCTCGGCTCTGTCGTTGTATGCGTTGA
>NZ_JASAUS010000188.1:0-11701 GCF_029953005.1 Bradyrhizobium sp. Mp27
CGCTCCATTGCCTCGATCGCTTGAGGGGGCGGAACGTCATGGTGCTTTAGGTGCATCAGCCAGCTCTCGCAGAGAGCATTCTTCTGAAACCAATCGGCAATGAGGCGGCGTATCTCCGGTGCCAGCCGACCGCTTGATCTCGTGAACCTCAACCAGGCAGGTTGCCAGCAGATCGCGTCTTTGAAGTAGCTGAGAAGCAGCCGGACTGGACCGATTCGGGTCGAGATCGTGCCGGGCTTTGTGTAAGAAAGCGGCACCGATCTCTTGCGGAGAGAACCGATTCCTCAACTCATATTCGGCCTGATCTATCTGCTGATCCTGACCCGTTTCTTATGGCCGTTGGATTTGCCGCTCTGGGCCAAGATCGTGGCGGCAGCGCTCGCGTTGGTCGCATTGCAGTTTCACCGTTGGAGCAAGCTCTCGTCGGGCTCCGTATTTTCCCCCGAGTTTCCACGTCCGGTGGTGGCCCTCTTCAACTGGGGGGGCGGCGCCATCGTCCTGTTGGCGTTGCTGCAACTGGCGCTCGATGTGGGACTTCTGCTCGGAATCCTCTTCAATGGTGGCGTCGTGAGCGCGCCCGACGAAGTTCGCTACGGGCTGGCCGCGTTGGCCGCCGTCGCGGCCGCGGTCGGCGTCCAACAGGCCATGCGGATTCCGCCGCTGAAAGACATCGAAATCGGTATCCGCGGACTTCCGCGGGAATTCGACGGTTACACCATTTTGCAACTGACCGATCTTCACATCAGCCGGTTATTTCCCGCTTCGTGGGCACGTGCCGTCGTCGAGCGATCGAACAAGCTCGGGGCTGACCTGATCGCGATCACGGGAGATCTGATCGACGGCACGCTCGATGCGCGGCGCACTGACATCGAGCCGTTGCGGGATTTGAAGGCGACCGATGGCGTCTACGTGATCTCGGGTAATCACGAATACATCTTCGGCTACAACGGGTGGATGGCGCACTTCGCGATGTTGGGTCTGCTATCGCTCGAAAACACGCATAGTGTTCTCGAGCGCAAGGGTGGCAAGGTCGTCCTCGCGGGAATCACCGACCGGGCGTCGCGCCGCGGGGGGCATCCCGTGCGCGACCTTGACGCGGTCCTCCAAGGCATCCCCAAGGACGCCCCTGTCATCCTACTTGACCACCAGCCGAGCGACGCGCGGCATGCTGCCGAACTAGGCGTTGCTCTGCAACTTTCCGGACATACGCACGGGGGCCTGATTTGGGGGATCGATCGATTGGCCGCACGCGCAAATGCCGGCTTCGTCTCGGGTCGTTACGATGTCGGCGGGATGATACTCTACGTGAACAATGGCACCGCGCTGTGGCCAGGCTTCGCGATGCGGCTGGGGCGTCCATCCGAGTTGACGCGGATCACCTTGCGTCAGGCGGGAGCCAACTGACCACGTGACGACCGGCGATGGCAGCGCCGGCCTTCAGGAGGGCCCCGCAACAGCGAACAGAGGCCAAAATCCGGTTGGGGCATCGCATTGTCCCCGATTTGGAGGGATGACAACGAACCCCCTGGAAAGCGACCGCGTTTCGGTTTCTCATGGCGGGACTGCGCATATGATGGGCATGCAATATGGACGGATAGCCGAGCCTGGCGAAGCGGTTTCGCTCCGTCCCCCTAAGAAGTGCGCGTAATGGAAGTGACCGGACGTGATTGAACAGGAATACGACACGATTATCATCGGCGGAGGGTCCGCCGGAGCGACGCTGGCCGCGCGCCTCAGTGAAGACCCAGTGCATCGTGTGCTGTTGCTCGAGGCGGGGCAAGATCTACGCACGGCGACCACGCCGGAACACATCCGCATCCCGAACCCGATGCGCGCCATTGGTGATGACGACTTCCGCTGGCCAAGGCTGTTGGCGCGACGCACCGAGCGGCAGCAGCCACTCCTGCTCTGGCGTGGCCGCGCCATGGGCGGCAGTTCGACAATCAATGGCCAAATCGCGATCCGCGCCGTTCCGGACGACATCGACCGCTGGGCGGCCGCGGGCTGCACCGGCTGGTCATGGGACGAGATGCCGCCCTATTTCTGCAAGCTCGAAACGGACAAGAATTTCCCTAACGAACCCTATCACGGCGATCGCGGTCATCCCCGTGTATCGAGCTCCGGTCCCCGATTGGGGCAACGTCGACCGGGCGCTACGCTCGTCCGCGCTCACCCTCGGCTATGGCTGGTGTGAGGATCATAACGCGCCGACCGGCACCGGCGTTTCGCCCTATGCCATCAACAGCGAGGGCGGGCTGCGGATCTCCACCAATGACGGCTATCTGGAGCCGGCGCGTGATCGGGCGAACCTCGACATCGTCGGTCGTGCCCTGGTCGACACCATTACCTTCGAAGGTAACCGGCCGCATGCCAGCGGCGTCCTGGTTCGTGTGAACGGCCAGTCCTACACGCCCCGCGCGACGCATGAGGTTATCCTCTGCGCCGGCGCCATCCATTCGCCGGCCATCCTGCAACGCTCCGGCATCGGGCCCGTCGCCTTGCTGGAGAGGCTCGGTGTCCCCATCCGCGCGGACTTACCGGTGGGCGAGAATTTGCTGGACCATCCGATCGTAAACGCACTGCTGCATTTGCGAAGACAGTCAGGTCAGCACGTTGATGCACCGGCACACCAATTGCTGCCTGCGCTACTCCTCCGGCCTCGCAGACGCCGGTGACAATGACATGATCATGATAGCCGGTAATCTTGCCCGCTCGCCGCGATCGATGGCTGATGTAACGCTGGGACGCATCGCCGTTTCTGTCTATCAGGCTTTCAGCCAAGGCCACGTCCGCATCACTGCGACCGACCCCGAGGTCGATCCGGCGGTCGAGGAACGCATGCTATCCGCGCCTCGCGATCTGGTGCGCCTACGCGATGGCGTCCGCCGCCTGCGTGATATCTGTCTGCAGCCTGCGGTGACCAATATCGCTTCCCGAGTCGATTATGGCGTCAGCGGACGCTCTATGGACGAGCCGTTCACCGACGCAGAGTTGGATGACTGGCTGTTCGCCGAGTGTAGCGACGCCCAACACGCGAGCGGCACCTGCCGCCTGGGCGCGCCGGACGATGCGCGCTCGGTCGTTGATCACGAATGCCGGGTGATCGGATGCACGGGATTGCGCGTGATCGATGCCTCGATCATGCCGGAGGTCCCGCGCGCCAACACTCATTTGACCACCGTCGCCATTGCCGAGCGCATGGCGGATCGGTTGAAGGGCGAAAAAGGAGAGGTGTTTGGGTAGCCGCAACCCCGTGCTAGCTTTGGAGCGATCTGAAGACAGAAATAACCGCGAAATGCACCTTGGACGCCTTCGTCCCTCCATTCCGACGAAGAGAAAAACTAATGCAGTATCAATGCAGATCTGAGGGCACGATTGTCGGAATGGCTACTAATTTTGCTGCGAAATCATACGTATCTTAATCAACTGCTCTGTCGGAACCGCTCAGGGGCGAGGCGGCCGCGCGATCACGCTGTGGTGGCGCAGCGCATCGTGCGATGGGCTTTCAGACCAGGTAGCGAGACTAGCCATACCGACCCGTTAAGGCGGAAGCAAGCGTGGATCCAGCGAGACGAACTGTTGGGCTCCGACGATCGCGGCGATGTTCACCGTTCTCGCGCCAGACAGCCGCAATGAAATCGCAACGAGCTTGTGGTCGCCCCGAATATTGATGCCTTATCCTCCTTTTCTAAAAGAGGCGGTGGCCGCATCGACCTTAGTGTGCCAGTTCGACGCGTTTTGAGCAGTTGCGATTTTGCGCGCGGTTTCGAAATGAACCCCGGCAAGATCGCTCCGACCTGTTGCCGCACAGATCTGACCAAGGCCGAATTCGATCCTAGCGCGTGTCACTCCGCGTTCGCTAAACCAGGGGTCAGCCATCGCCTGATGCAGCAGTGTATCTGCCTTCTCAGCAGCGATTGGTTTGGCGCGCATAAGGAAGAGAAAATTACGTAGCAGAATCCGCAGCGAGGGCTTCTTGGTCCCAGTTAGCATGGCGATATAAAATTCTGCTAGATAGATGCGTCCCCAGTTTGCGTAGCTTCGGTAGCCGTATTCGTTTTCCGCTCGCTCGATCACGGATTCAAGTGAGCGTACCCCCTTTCCGAGTTCGCCACGCATCAACATCGAGAGTGCAAGCGCAACTTCTCCCGTCATCGCGCTGAGGCGCCAGCCATTGAGCTCAGCCTGGCGCCGATGTCGAAGAATGGTCTCGATTCCGTCGCTCACACGGCCCAGCAGTAGCTGACTGTTTCCCACCACCGTCTCGCCAAACTGTCGGTCCAGCGGCGTCAAGGCAACGCGAAGGCATTCCTCTCCATAAGCAAGTGCCACCTCATATTCCTGCGCGATGATGGCGAGCCAGCCCAGCAGCCAAAGAGCCATGCCGAGAGCACGGGGATCCCGGCGCTCTCGCCCGAAAGCCATCAGCCGATCGGCCCAGCGTCGGCCCTCGAGAAGCAATCCGAAATTAACGTAATTCCAGACGATGATCATAATCGTGCGGCCGATGATGTACACGTCACCGTGCAGGGTCGCCTTGTCGTAGACCTGTTCGGCCATACCACTGAAGTCACTGGCAGGCTCCGGCTCCGTCATGATCGAGAGAATCATAATGCTGGCCCGGACGTAGGTCTGCACGCGCTCGTCGCCAAGCCGCTGAGCAATTTCGTGCGCGCGATGTTCGACGCGCCGTCCTTCCTGGAAGCGGCACTGTGTCGACAGCGCCAGAGCATAGAAGTCGAGCAGGATCACCACCGGTTCGATGTCGCCGAGCGTCTCGAGGCTTCCCAGTTCCGGCTCGACCAGCGCGATCGTCTCCAGCGTACGGGATTGCAGATACAAGACCTTCGAGAGGTCCATCATGGCCGTCGCAACGCGTACATCGAGACGGGTCTTGTCTCGCGCGCGAGCAAGCGCGATGGCGCTCTTGAGGAAGTGCTCGGCTTCGTCCAGCGAATACACCCCCAGACTCTTGCGGCCAGACAGCGCCAAATATTCAACACTTTTCTCGGTCTGATCGGTCCGCGAGAAGTGGTAGGCGAGCGTCTCAGCGACCTCGATGAGGCGATCGGCGTTACGCCGCTCGATCTCCTGCGCGATCTTGAGATGCAGCGCCGCGCGCTGGGCGCTCAAAAGCCCGGAATAGAGCGCGTCGCAAACCAGAGCATGCTTGAACACGAGGTCACCGGTCGTGCGGTCGGCGTGAATGAGGTCAAGCGCCTCCATCGCGGAAAGCCGATTGCCGATATCCGGTATTTCAGTTACCCTGGCCAGGACATTGGCGCTGAACCGCCGGCCGATCACGGAAGCGGCCTGCAACACCTCCTTGTCGGCCGGCGTGAGACGGTCGACGCGCGCCATCAACAACGACTGCACACTCGCAGGCAATGGCGTCATGGAGCCTTGAGGCGCGTTGTTCGCCCCGCTAGCCTCGTCCAGCCCTCGTTCGATCAGGAAGTTGGCGATTTCCTCCGCAAACAACGGATTGCCTTCGGCCTTGCCGACGATCAGGCGCACCAGCGCCGCATCCGCCGCGGCGGATCCAAGCCGCGTCATGGCGATCCGGGCAGTGTCGTCCTCCGACAACGGTTCGAGGCGGAGCACCGTGGTGTTGGCGTGACCCAGCCACGGCGGCTGATAGCCGACGCGATAGGTGTTGACAATCAACAACGGCGGCGCGTCGGCGGCATCGATCAGGCGACCGAGCAGTTCCTGCGAGGCATGATCGATCCAGTGTAGATCCTCCAGCAGGACGACGATGGCGGACAGGCGGCGACGCTCACGCAACAGATCGAGCAGCAGGCCACGGGTGCGCAGTCCGATCAGCACGCCATCAAGCCCGTCGAGACTGCCGGGCGGTGGCGTGAGGCCAAGCAGATTCACCAGTAGACCCACGTTCTCCGGCGTCGCAAGGCCGACCGACGTCAACCCCGTCTCGAGCTTACGCGCAGTGTCCGCCGGATTCTCGTCCGGTTCGACGCGAAATACCCGCCGCACGACCTCAATGAAGGGCCGAAACGACGTCTGCTGGCTGTCCGGCCAGCAATTTCCCGACAGGACCAGCACGCCATCCGCGATGAGCCTGTTGCGGTATTCGTGCAGCAGCCGCGACTTCCCGATCCCCGGCTCGCCCATAATGTCGATCACGCACAGACGCGTCGCCGTCTCGTCTCGCCAATGAGCGAGCATGTCAAGTTCCCGGCCGCGGCCGACAAAGGGCGTGAGCTCCGCGCCGCGCAAGGACTCGAACCGCGGCCTGGCTGAACTCGCCCGTAAAACGCGCCAGGCCTGCGCATTTGCGCCAGCGCCGGCGTCGATTGCCACCATGTGTTCGCATTCGAACAGGCTTCCGACCAGCCGCTGCGTCATCTCGTCGACAACGACGCCATCCTGCACCGACATTTGCAGGCGGATCGCAAGGCCCGCGACTTCCCCGATTATCCCGTCAGACGTCTCGTCGACAATGACCTCGCCGGTGGCGATGCCGACTCGGCAACGCAAAGGAGCTTTCGCCGGGGTATCGAGTGCCTCGACCGCCTCGCACAGCGCAAGCCCGGCATGGACAGCCTGTTCGACATCGTCTTCGTACGCAACGGGATGTCCGAAATGGGCGACGATGGTGTTGCCGACGGGTTTTGCGATACTGCCGTGGAACGCGCGGAGCACCTCAGTGACGGAGGCTCGATAGGCTCTGACTGCCCCGCGCATGTCTTCCAGTTCGAGGCGGCCGGTGATCAGTTCGCAAGACATGATCGAAAGCTGGCGGCGCTCGGGGGCAGCTCCTGGCGAGCGAGCATCCGCGACCGCCGGGGGCTTGGCGTCATCAAGAGAAGCCGGCGCCGGCTGCCCGAGGCGGCCATTTTTCGCCGCGTTTATCGAAACCCGCCCGACGAACCGATAGCCGCGACGAGGCAGCGTTTCGATCCAGCTCTCGCCGCCGGGCTCCTGGCCGAGCACTTTGCGCAGTGCCGCGATCTGCACCGGCAGGTTGCTTTCCTCGACCACCAGCCCAGGCCAAGCCGCCTGTATTAGCGTGTCCTTGGAGACGGGCATGCCAGCCCGCTCTACCAGAACCCGCAGCAACGCTACAGCCCGTCCACCGAGGGCCGTCGGTTCATTGCCGCGAAATAGGATTTCGCTCTCGCCGTCCAGCCGGAACGGTCCAAACGAATAGATCGTCGCCATGCCTAGTGCCGTTTAATGGTCATTTTCGAACTTTTTCAAAGAGATTTTGCGACTTCCAGCTCCGGCAAGACCATAGTCGAACGAACCAAGACGTTTCCAACCGCAGAGGCGTAAGCATAGTTCCGCCGAGGCAAGGTGTTCGACCGTAGGTTTAGTCCTTGATTTTGACGCCAGAGCGCATGCGCCGCAAGCCCGGACTCAGATTTCGTCCAGCAGCGGCCGAACTGCGGTCTCGCAGCCTAGTCACCGTCCCGGTCTTTTTGCCGCGGTTTGGGCACTCGACTGAGCCAATTAAGAAAGGAAAGTCTTAAGTGGAAAACACGCCGAGTAAGTCGCTAATCGAACCGCAGCGCGCGCCCGGTCTTCGGCCCTTCCCGATTCTCAAGCGCCATGACGAACCGCGGCTGCGAACCTTTTTTCTTTTCATTCTATTTCGATGAAAGGTACGCCTATTTCGGGCGGCGGCATCGTCATCCCCGGCTTATTGCTCAATGGAGTGCACATGGTGCCGCAGCAGGCTACGGGCAGCCGAACCTCTAGCCGAGGCGCCCCCCCGAGGCATCGCATCCATCCGACGACCTTTCGGTCAAATACGGCTGCCAAGCGCACGTAACACCTGCCGCCAGCGCTTGGTGGCGAAGGCACCAATCAGTTCCCCAGCTGAACAAACTTCGATCCCGGAGGATTCGAAATGAGACGCCCATTAAGCTCCGAATTATCCCCTGAAGATCGGAAACTCGCCATTCGCTGGTCCGTTGCGGTCTCGTGCCTCTACTTGACCGTCTCGTTCCTTATCATCGGCAGTGTTCTCGCGTTCGGCAGTCCTTCAGCCGCTAACAAGGTGAGCATTGGCACAAAATCCTTTGTCGACTGCGCGCCGCAGACATGCGGGAATCGCGGACCTGATCGCGTCGGGAGGCGAGAATGAGCTGGATCGACGTGATCGGCTACGCTGCATCAGTCACGGTGTTGGCAACGTTTTGCATGACCACGATGTCCGGTCTCCGTCTGTTGGCAATCGGGAGCAACATCCTTTTCATTTGTTTTGGGGCGTTGGCGCACATCCATCCGGTGCTGCTCCTTCATATCGTTCTTCTTCCGATTAACCTTGTTCGCTTGATACAAATCAGGCGGCGGCCGGTTCGCTCGGAACGAGCATGTCGCGCCTCTAGAGGCGTCACCCGATTACATACGCTTAGGTTGTGAGGGGGCGACTTCGAATAAGAACTCTGGATTTCAGTTTGTATTGCACAGGAGCCGACGATGCCTTCTCTCAAAGCTATGGTTGGTTTGCTTGTCATGCTCGTTCTCGTCGGCCTTTCGGGCGCGAAAGCACAAGAACGATCGGCTGACTACGATCGCGTAACGACCGAGGACATGAAATGGGTTCCGCTGCCTTCGCTGCCAAATGGGGCACAAATCGCAATACTGCACGGCAACCTCGGGAAGCCAGGTTTGTTCACGATACGTGTGAAGCTTCCTCCGCACTACAAATTGCCTGTGCATTCCCACCCGGACGAGCGCGTGCGGACAATTATCTCCGGAACCTACTATTCGGCGATTGGCGACAAGGTCGATGAAACTAAACTCACGCCGTTTCCGCCCGGTACGTTCTCGAACGTGCCGCAAAACGTTTGGCAGTTCGCCGAAACAAAGGACGAGGAAGTGATTTTTCAAATCACCGGCGTTGGACCGACAGGGATCAACTATCTGAACCCTGCGGATGATCCACGCAGGTCTCGCTAAGGGCCATCCACATTAGCCAGCATAAGATGCGCACGATAACCGTGCGGCCCACTTCGGAGGTGGCAAGCCACTTCTTCACGGCATGCCGCTGTGGCCTTCGTTGGGACAGTTCAAAGCGAAGCTGACATCGCCCGGCTTTCCTCCTTGATAGAGGCGGTATGCCCCGAAACATCGACCGCTATGCCTGCGAATATTTCTAGAAATCGAAAGCTAAGAGTTGTGGATCACGTAAACAGGGAGATATGTGTTATGTCAAAGCTTCACGTCACCCGCCGTAGCTTGCTTCGCAACGCTTCAGCTGGAGGTCTGATGGCAGCGGCGACCCCCGGCCTGATCGGTGCCGCTCGCGCGCAATCGGCGCGAAAGACCTTCGTCTTTGTCAGCGGAGCTTTTTGCGGTGGCTGGATATGGCGCCGGGTCACTGACCGGCTCGAGCAGGGCGGCCACAGAGTGTTCGCTCAGTCACTCACGGGTTTGGCCGATCGCTCGCATTTGCTGAGCAAGGACGTCAATCTGGACACCCACATTGCCGACGTCGTCAACCTGATCAAATGGGAAAGTCTCGAGGACGTCTGCCTCGTGGCATGGTCTTATGGTGGCTTTGTCGGCTCGGGCGCACTCGAGACCATCGGCGATCGCGTCTCATCGGCTGTGTGGCTTGATGCCTACATTCCGGCCGACGGACAAAGGGTAGCCGACGTCGCGCTCGAGGTGGTCCGCAAAGGCATACAAATGACCGTCGACAAGGGCGAGGTAGGTGTTCGTGGATCGGCCAGGTATCCGGCCGCTGTCGTTGCCGAACGCGATCGGGCATTCGCGGAGTCCAAGGTGACTCCGCATCCAGTCGGCACCTATCTCCAGCAGATCAAGCTTTCCGGGGCGCTCCAAAAGGTGGCGAAGAAGACATACATCCGCCTCCCAAAATTTCCACAGCCGCCCTTTGACAAGGCACTGGCAGACTGCAAGAGCGACAAGTCTTGGGCTACATTCGAACTGCCGGACGTTGGGCACATGGCCATGCTCGACGCGCCAGACCGCGTGAGCGATTTGATACTGCAGGCTGCGTGATGACATCCCTTATAACGTAAGGTGCAGACGTCGCGCCGGAGGGCGTTTGCCGGCCAACGGGATGGTCCGGCCGTGCTGTTAATCGGCGCCGAACTCGGTTTGTTGAACTAACGGCGGCAATTCCTTGTCGCGACGGCGCAATTGGTGGATTCTGCGTTGGGGTAGAGTCTCGATCGGCGCCGATCGTGACCCCACCCCAACGAGGCTTTCTTACTTTCCTTCGAATCGATATCGCCGGTACCTCAAGCGACGTGACCCCGGGCGCCGATTCACAGCGCGTTTGGAAACCGCTGCTAACTCTCGGCACACCGTCCAGAACAGTCTCCCGAGTTACACTGCCACACTCCTCAGGCAGCCAGCTCGAAGTCATGCTGCCTGCTGAATTCGTTCTTGCCTCTCGCCCAGAGAGTTTGGCTCCAATCGGACTTGGGTAAAGGTTCTTCGGCTAGCCCCGGGACCGAGCCAATTGATCAGAGCTTTATGTTCCTTTAGCGAGTCACCAAGTGCGGAAAACACGACGGTACTGATAGCTTGCTGTTGGCTGCGCAGGTGGTCTTCAACCAGCTTGTGCCGAGTGACATAGCCTGCGTTCACGCCAGGGATAGAATGGTTCATGAGGAGTTTAGCATCGAATTCGGAAACGCCGGCAGCGGTGGCAATCGTCCGAAATGTTTGACGAAGGTCATTGCCCCATTTTGACAAGACCTCTCGATCCTCCTTTGTTTCCGCCAAGTGTCCGGAGGCGCTCTCAGCGGGGAACAACCACTTTTGCGCCTGAGACGGCTGCATTTGCCTGCCGAAGCGAAGCACCCGAATGAGACACAGGATCATTTGCCGAGATAGCGGGATGTCGAACGCTCGCTTGCTGCCTCCTTTGGGCTTTGGGATGTGGAGCGTCCGCCGTCGAAAATTGATGTGTTCGGGTCTGGCCTGCTGCAAGGCGGTGGGTCTAGATCCACACAGCAATGCTAAAAGATGGAATTCGCGCCGGATTGGGTTCTCTAGATTGACCAGTTCGAGAAACCATCCTTTCAAATCGCCGGTCCCCATACCAGTATTCCTGCGCTCTTCCTGATTCCAATCGACAGCATCTGCGGGGTTGTCACGCGGCAGCGATCGATTGGTCTTCCGCGCATGATTGTAGATGGCCCGCAGTGTCCGCATGCTGCCATTTGCCATGTAGGGACCGTTCTCCTTGCTAAGTTGATCATGCTTTTCGGCGACGCGAGCGGGATCATTCGCGAGATACAGTAATGGGGTGTCCAGCCATTCCGAAAAGAGACGTTCAACGTGATCGCGATACCCGCTTATCGTTTTCTCGCTACGGCCTTTTCGGATCAAGTGGGCCTCCAGGTAGCGTTGCCAAGCCTGCACCAGGGTAGGGGCCCCTACAGCACTATTCCTATCGGTCTCGCGTTGTTCGGAGTTTCCGTTCTTCGCTTTCGGGTGCTGTCCCTTGCTGATCTGAGCAAGATATTCCTTGGCAATCGCACGGGCTGCCCTAGTCGTTAACTCGCGGGCATCGCCAATCGATACTCTGATGGAGGAGGCCCGCTTTCCTCGCTGTCTAAGATCACCTTGAACAGTGAATTGTCAATCGGCGTTTGACTGGGACCCCCTATCGGCCTCCAAAAGGGACCCCTTTGATCGGCGTGCTCTGCTGGTAGCGCTCGGGTCGTCGGAGCTGGTCGGGGTTGCGGAG
>NZ_JASAUS010000189.1:0-11485 GCF_029953005.1 Bradyrhizobium sp. Mp27
GCTTCAACAAACGCGCCTACAAAGGACGAAATGTCATCGAACGCTGCTTTTGCAGGCTCAAGGACTTCCGGCGCATCGCCACGCGATATGACAAGCTCGCCCGTAATTTTTGGGCCGCTGTTCATCTCGCCGCTCTCGTCGCATATTGGCTCAATTGAGTCTGGACCCTAGACTAGCCCCGCCGCATAGAGCGCTTTTGCGACTGACTCGAAATACTGCGAAGGCACCGGGTTGCCGAGCCTTGCCTTGCCGAGCAGCTGACGCGCCAGAACATTGTCCTCCACAATGTTGAGGCGAAGCGCGCGCGCCTCACCAAGCAGCTGTGAAGCAGCTTCACCCTCGCCACGGCAGACCAACACCGGCACACCGGTCTCGCCGCGAACATAGCGCAGACCAATCAACGTTGCCGGTCCCCGCAATATCAACGTGGCCCGGCTGATGCCGAGTGGAGCCTCGTTTGCCGACTCTTGCCGCAGCCGCCGGTGCTCGCGCTTCACCTGCGGATTGCCTTGCTGTTCCTTGTTCTCCCGCTTGGCCTCCGTTTCCGTCATGCGCATGTCCTGCATAAACAACCAACGCTGGATTAGAAGGTCAGCCAATCCGCCGACCAGAAAAGCTCCAGCGGCAATGCCAATCAGCAGTTTAACCTCGGTGAAGACGAAACCAAAACAGCCCATGCCGCAGACTGGCAGGTACACCAGCGCTTTCCAGCTCGCGGTCACGGTTAAAAAGAAGATCGCACCAAGCAAAACCACTTTAGCCAGGGTCTTGCCAAGCTCGATGGCCGAACGTTTCGAGACGATACGCTTCAAGCCTTTGATGGGATCGAGTTTCTCGAGCTTCGGCTTGAGCGGCTCCGAAGCAAACATAAAGCCGCCATTGGCCAGGACATTGGCCAGAAGAGCTGCTGTCACGGCAGCGGCGAGCAACGGAGCGACAGTGGCAATCGAAAGTTCTAGCAAGCCGCTGAGCGCTTGTGGCACCGCGCTTGTGAACGGCTGCTCCTGCAGTTTATCGACCAGCCGGACCGTCTCCTGCCACTTGTCCTCAATGGCACCCGCTCGCCACCACAGACAGCCGAAACCGGCACAGGCGCTGACGCCGCTCACTAGATCGGAGCTGCGCGCGCTCTGCCCCTTCTTGCGCGCATCGCGCAGCTTCTTGGGCGTCGGAGGAAGCTTTTTCTCCTCACTCGTAGAGCTCATTTCAACAGCTTCCTCAGATGATCGAGCATGTCGTTCGAGGTCAGGATTTCAGAACCGGCATATTCGAGCAGATAGACGGTGTAGCTGACCATAATGACCCCGAATGCAACATTCTTGATCATCGGGGAGAGATCGTTCATCTTGAGCTGAGATGCAAAACGGCCGAGCATCATGACCGAGATATCCACCAGCAACAGCAGGGCCAGAACCGGCCCGGCGACCAACAAGGTCGTCATCATGATACGATCGAGAAGGGCAAGACACTCCATTGCCCCTTGCACTGTCAAGGCAGGCAAAAACTGATAGACAGGCCACACTAGGTAGCTGCCATAAAGGCCGCTCACCATGGTCTGCAGCCCGCCGACCAGAACGAAGATCGTAACCGCCGTAACACCGAGAAAGAGCCCGGTTCCAGTCGCTTGGCTGTGCGTCGCGGGATCCTCCCCCGCAACTTGGCTTGAAATTCCTCGTTGGGTATCGATGATGTCGCCGACTGCCTGTATGCTCCATAGTGGAATACTGAGCAGGATGCCGAGCATCAGACCGACGAACACCTCCTTCACGCCAAGCATGGTAACGCTAACCAAGCGCGTGTTCGGGTCCAAGGCCTGCAGACCGAGCTTGATCTGAGCAAGGCAAGGCAGGCCAATCGCAATCGTCAGGCTTCCCCGAATGAGGCCGCTGATACGCGGCCGGGTGAAGACAGGAAGCACCAGCATGATGCCTAGGGCGCGGGCCGCACTCAGGCCGGTTGCGGCGACGAATTCGATCGAGCCCTGAACGAGAACTTGCGCCTCTGCGGGTGACAGGCCAGCCATCCAAGCTCTGCTAGTATCTTGCGGTGAGTGCCGGAAACTCGCTGAAGATGCGCTCGGCCTGGTCGATCAGCGGGGCGCTGAGAACCGGGGAAAAACCGGCGAGCACGGCGACGACAACCAGAAGCTTGACCGTCAGTGGCAGGGTTTGGTCCTGGAGCTGAGTTGCCGCCTGGATAAGGCCAATGATCAGTCCGGAGATCAGAGCTGCGAGCAACGGCGGCAGAACCCAGATCATGAAGAGCACGAGCGATTGACTGAGGTGCGTAAGGATGCTGGCTTCGTTCATGGTCAACCTCCTGGCGTGGTGTAGCTTAGTACTAGCCCGTGCATGAGACGTGACCAGCCGTCGATAGTGACGAACAGAAAGAGCTTGAAGGGGACAGATATCACTGTGGGGGATACCATCGACATACCCATGGCCATCAAAATCGTGGTGACAATCAGATCGATCGTGATGAAGGGAAGATAGAGAAGAAAACCGATTTCGAAGCCCCGCTTGAGTTCGGAAATCAAGAACGACGGCACAAGAATTGAGAAATCATCTGCCGTTACGCTGCCGCGCATCTCCTCCGACCAGACATGTTCGGTGGATGACAGGAAGAAGCGGCGCTGCTCTTCATTGGTGAATTTCTTCAGATGAACACGCAGCGGCTCCTGTCCCTCCTTGGCGGCCATCACCCAGTCATCGAAACTCTGGTAGCGAAGTTGCGGATCGGTAAGGCGGTTATAGGTCTGCTCGAAGACTGGAGCGCTGATGAAGACGGTCAGGATGAGTGCCGCTCCGTAAAGGACGATGTTCGGCGGTATCGATTGAGTTCCTAGCGCATTGCGCACGAGGAAGAGAACAACCGAGACCTTGATAAAGGCTGTAGTTGTGACGACAGCAAAGGCCAGGAGGCCAAGGCCGACCGTTATCGCAAGAAGCGCCAGGATGCTGGGTTGAATTTCAGTCATTAAGCGCCAACCTGCCGCGTAACCTGACGGCGAGCTCCTCGCCGATCCGCACGATGTCGCCTCGGCCGATACGTTGGCCGTTCGCAACGATATCGACCGGCCCGTCAAGATGCCGGCCAAGTTCGAACACGTGGCCTTCGTTGATGGTTCGCAAGGTTCCCAACGGCATCGGCCAGCGGCCACATTCGAATACGAGTGTGATCTCGATGCTGTCGATATCCGCCTCTGACGGGGGCTGCTGTTGCATCTGGTTTTGGGGCATCACATCTTCACTTTTTAGAGGGTGGGATCGCAAGCGGAATGGTCCTCGCAGCACCAGCCTGTCGCCGCCAATCTCTGCAGGGGCCCACAATCGGTCTGCAACGAGAACAATTTGGCCTCGCGCGAGTGGAATTGTGTCCGGGAGCAGCGCATCGCCTTGCTCTGCTTGGCGAAGAACGCCGATCGCGACGCGGAGCGAGCCGATATGGCCTGCAACGATGACCGGGAGTTCGGAAAGCAGCCTGGCCGCCTGTCGCGGTAATCGGCCGAGCAGCTCGCCGAGGACGGTGAAAGCCGGAGGCACCGGACCGTCGAACGGAGAGAATAGAAGCAGCCGAGCCTTGCTGGCGAGCTCACCATAGGCGACGTCAAATTCAAGATAAGGCTGCGTACTCCGCGCTTCCTCGGTGCGAACAAGCTGCAGATTCCGCTGCGTCATTCTTTCCAGCGCAGCAAGCAAGGGTTCAAGCGCAAGTTCCAGGACCAGCGAACGCGCCGGCTCAGAAGGTAAGGTAAGCCCATTCTGCACGGTCCGAACCAGCGCTTCCGCAAGCTTACCCGGCAAGGACAGGATCAAGGTTTCACCTTCTACTTCGAAGACGCAGTCGAGCATCGGTGCCGCAGCCGGCTCCGCCTGCCAGACGGTCCGGCTCACGCGCACAGATAGCGGCTTCTCGCCGAGGAGGCCTTGTAGAGGCGCACGCAACGCTGTGATCTCGTTAAGCCACGAGGCCACTGCGTGCGACAGGATCAGCGACGGCATGAAGGCTGCGCGCTCAGCCGGCCGGTCCGAGGCCGGTGCGGCTTCCGCGCCGCAGGCCCCGAGCTCGCGCGTGAGAGGATCTGCAATCATGCTGGCTCACCTCCCGTCTGCCCTGACGGGCCGCGCCGGTAGCGGAGCAAGACTTCATCATCAGCTTCGATTTCGGCGGCGGCTTCGAAATGAGCACTCGTGGTGCGCCGAACGTCTTGATCAATCTCACGCCATTTCTGGCTCGCCGCTGAACGCCTGGCCCAAACGGCCCTCGCCTCAAGAACCGCAGTCTCAGCTTGCGCCTGAGCAGCACGGGCATTTTCAAGAACCTGCTGCGCCGCTGCAATCTCGTCTGTGAGCCGGCCGATGATGAGATGATAGCGCCGCTGCAGCTCGCAAACAGACATCGCATCGGCTGCTAGCATCTCCCGATAGAGCTCTGCCTCGAGCTTTGCCCGGCGCTCTTCGGCATGTGTAAGATGCTCGAAAGCTCGTTGGACAGCTTGGATCGCAAGGTGGCGCTTGGCTTCCATGTTAGACAATTCACGAATGGCGCTTCGCTCCCGCATGTCCTTTACGAGCCGCAGCTTCGAGGCGTGAACGGGACTTAGGCGGTCAGACGCGATATCCATGCGATCGTCTCCTCAAAGCTGCACGCCTCACCCTGCCCCTGGCGCAGAAAGGCCCGCAGTTGCTCGATCGAGGCGATCGCCCGATCGGTCAGCGGATCAGAGCCTTGTTTGTATTCACCGACCTTGATCAGGAACTCGGCCTCAGCGTACCGTGACAGCAGATCACGGAAAAAGGATGCCGCCTTGCGATGCGGCACGGACACGATCGCATCCATGACGCGGCTGCGGCTCGACAACACGTCGATCGCCGGAAAATGCTCCCGGGAGGCCAACGCGCGGGAGAGAATAATGTGGCCATCGAGGATGCCGCGTGATTCTTCCGCTATCGGATCACCCGTGCCGTCACCTTCGACAAGCACAGTATAGAAGGCCGTAATGGAGCCATGCTCGCCCATGCCGGCGCGCTCCAACAAGCCCGGCAACAGTGCAAAAACGGATGGCGGAAATCCGCGCCGGGTCGGCGGTTCTCCTGCGGCAAGTCCGATTTCACGCATGGCGCGGCTAAAGCGCGTCAAAGAATCCATCATCAGAACGACGCGAAGGCCCTGATCACGAAAATATTCGGCTAGCGCTGTCGCCATGTGGGCGCATTGGGCCCGCTCCATCGCCGAACGGTCGGAAGTCTCCACCACAACGACGGAACGGTGAAGGGCTTCGCCAAGATGACGTTCGATGAATTCACGCACCTCTCGACCGCGCTCGCCGATCAGCGCAACGATAGTGACGTCGGCCGCTGCGCCTCTTACGATTTGCGACATCAGCGTCGACTTGCCGCAACCGGCATCACCATAAATTCCGATCCGCTGACCTTCTCCGCATGTGAGAAGACCATCCAGGACACGGACGCCGAGCGGGAACGGCTGTTCAATCGCGCGCCGTTTCATCGGATTAGGCGCCCTGCC
Organism: Bradyrhizobium sp. Mp27; assembly: GCF_029953005.1. Lineage (NCBI taxonomy): Bacteria > Pseudomonadati > Pseudomonadota > Alphaproteobacteria > Hyphomicrobiales > Nitrobacteraceae > Bradyrhizobium > Bradyrhizobium sp. Mp27. Next base: position 5,527 of record NZ_JASAUS010000189.1, read on the forward strand.
GCGCAGCGGTCTGGCTTCGCCGGCTTTTATAGGGCCCTTGCCGTCGAGCGGCCGGCCAAAACTGTCGATCACGCGGCCGAGCAAATCGGGGCCGGCAGCCACTTCCTGCATTCGCCCGGTCGTCACCACCTCTGCGCGATTGGACAGCCCCACCATGTCCCCGATGGGCGTGAGTAACACCCCATCCGGCAACAGACCGATTACCTCGGCCTCGAGCGACCATCCGCTGCGAGGATCCTGCAATAAGCACAGTTCTCCGACCCTGGCCTCCGGCAAGACGGCGTGCAGCAGCGTGCCCACGGCCCGCGTGATCCGGCCGCGGACAGCGCGTGTATCGATGTGCTTGGCGGAAGATCTTAAGGATGAGAGTGCGGCCTTTACGGTTCCTTCTGCGGCCGCGGCATGATGGGTCGGTCGTTGCACGGTCACGATTCAGCTTCCTCCGTCAAGCCAAAGCCGAGGCGCAGCGCGCGCAGCTGCGCGGCAAGCCCAAGATCGACGTTGCCGAACTCGCTCCATAAAACACATTGGTCCGCGCTCAGCGCCGGATCCGCCTCAATCCTGAGCTTCGGCCGGCCCTCAAGTCCGTCATAATCCTTGAACTCACTGGCTAGCAGGTCGGCTTTCAGTGGGGATACGTGAAGGCAGACCTCCGTGTTTTTATATCTTTGCTCGATGGCATGACGAACGCACTGGACCAGCATCTTGCCCGAATCAAATGCGCCAAGCAGATCGCGAACGATCTCAAAGACCAGTTGCGGCAATTCCCGCTCCAGAACCGCCTTGCGTTGGGCCAGTTCACAAGTCGCCTGCGCAATCAGCCGGGCCATTTCCTCTGCGCCAGCCTTTGCACCCTCGGCGCGGCCCTGCGCACGTTCCCGCTCATAAGCCAGGCGTGCCCACCCTCGAACCCGCTGCAGATGCCGCTCGGCAGCGGCCAGCGCCTGTATGGCATCGTGCCAGATCTCAAGCTGCGCAGCTGGGATCAGCGGTCCAAGAGCCCGAATCTTCGGGGCCGCGGGTGGTGCGAGGGCATCGGCCGTCATGCCCCAGCATCCTCAGTGCGCAAATGAGCCATGACGAGGGAAAGCAGCGGGCCTGCTGCGCTACGGTGCTCGGCAGTTGAGCTCTCGGCGGCCGTCCCAGCGGGCAAGCGTAGAAGCACGCGGATACGAGCAAGCGATGAAGTCTCTTCGAGCCAAGCGCCGAGACAAGCATGCCCGTCATATTCGATCTGTCGGGACAATTGCTCTGGATCGGCGATCGGGGCCGTTGCGACGGCGCAGGATAAATGCCGGACTGCGAAAGCATGCGCCTCGGCACCGATCAACTCCACCAACACAGGCAGATCGTGCCTGGAGAACAGCTTGAGGATGGAGCGTGCATGCCAAATGCCGCCCGCGAGCAGCGCAGCCCGCCGCGGATCATGCCCCAGGAGAGCATCTTCGCTCCAGTCGCCGCAGCTCACCACCCCCTTGCTGCCCAAAAGCAGTTCGGCGAGCCTTGGCTGTAGCCTGGCACTCTGCTGTAGCCGAGCCAAAGTGGAAGGTGAAAGCAGCGGGTCAAGAAGCCCGGCGAAACGACCGGGATCGGCCGAGGCAGCAAGCTCGCGCAGCCGATCGGCTGCGAGCGTGAACGAGCGATTGGTTTTTGTGGCTGTGGTTGACATTGATGGCGGCATGAGCGTCCAGACTATGACGCATCAGCAATCATCTTGCCCGCCGCTTGGTCAGCAGACAGGCGCGAGCCCCTACCGAACACGCTCAGCTTACGCGATGATTTTCCAAACTGACGCATGCGCGGGCCCAGCAATACGCAAGCGACGATGCCGAATACCGCTCCGGCGCTTCCTACAGCAAGCGCAAGTAACGGCGATGAGCCGGCTCTTGCTGACTGAGCCACAGGGACTCCCGGACCGGCAGACTGCTCGACTGGAGCGCGCTCGACCGGCACGAAGACAACGGCGACCTTGTCATAGGACAGCCCTTCAATGCTGTTTGCGACGAGCATCTTGATCTGCGGCAATAGTGCCGAAAGCCTCGCGCTGGAGCCATGTCGAATGAAGACCGATGCCGAGGACGGGGTCGCACCTTGCCGCAACAAGTCGTTCTTCGGCAGAACGACGTGAACGCGTGCTGAAAGGACGCCATCTATATCGCTGATCGTGCGCGACAATTCTTCGCTTAGAGCATAAACGTATCGTGCCCGCTCCTCGATCGGCGAGGCAACGAGGCCCGATCCCTTGAACACCTCGCCGAGATTCTTGAAGGATTGGCGCGGCAGCCCCTCAACATTGAGCAGGTCAATCGAATAAGCGAGCTGCTTTTCCTCGACCTGGATTGTGCTGGTTCCGTCCTTGGCGACAACACGGACAGCATCAACGCCCTTGCCAAGGAGAAGCGCGAGCATCTCATTAGCCTCGCGCTCCTGAATTTTGGTGTAGAGATCGGTCTTACAGCCGATCAGCGAGAGGAGAAGGGGCATAGCAAGAAACACGCGAAGCCGTCGCCACGATTGACGGCCGCCGGAGCTCCCCCTCTTCATATCGCCAGTCATCAGCTTACTCAGCCGGCCGATAGCAGCTTGTTTAGCGACGAGCTGACGGCGCTGGTGCCCTTGGAGACGAGGGAAACCTGAACAACGTCTTTGTAGACGTCTCGCAGATTCGTCATCATCGATTCGAAATCAGCTCCAACCGGCTTAACAGCCGCATTGGCTCCGGCGTTATCCGCCGGCAAAAGTGGCTGCGCAGCCGGCCCAGGCTGCACCCCATTTACGACAGCCGGCGCAATCGCCGGAGAAACGGCTCGCCCCTGGTAGATGCCGGAAAGGGTTTGGAGGATTCGGTCGCCCGGCGGACTTGCCAGCACATTCGTGCGCTGGACCTCCAATATCGGAGGAGTCGCTGCGGGTGGATTCGCGGACGGGAAAGCAGACCCCTGATTGGGAGCTACTTGCGCCAGGGACTGCTCGAAACGCGCCTGCTCGCCAGCAGCTGCCGGAGAGCAGGCACCGGAAAGACAACCGGCTGAACTGGGAGGGATCGGCGTTGCGCCTAACAACATGGAGTGTGTCATTGTGCTGGTTTGATGACCTAAGCTTTAGCCGATGAACCGATCAAGTTCATAGGCTGCCGAGCTGACGAAAACCTGACGGAGATCAGGTTGACTTGGTCATCTAATGATCACGTTTGGCTTCCAAGCTGCGGCGAAACTCTAACTTCATAATGAGCGGAAGGCGTCAAGGAATGCTCGCGCGGTCCACGGTGGTACATATCTTAAAAAGAATTTTTTGTGCCGGTGTTCTCATCTGTGTCGGAATTTTGCGCACGTCTGCTGCATCCCTTTCGCTGCCGCCCGCCCCTTATAGCTACACCGTTCTCGATCAGGATCTTGCTGCGGCGCTGCAGGAGTTCGGAAACAATCTCAATATCAGGGTCAATGTCAGCGCCGACGTCAGGGGCCGGATTCGTGGACGAATGCCGGACCTGCCGCCACGAGAATTCCTTGACCGTTTGACTGCTTTGTACAATCTCCAGTGGTACTATGACGGACTTGTCCTTTACATCTCCGCCGCCCAAGAGGCGCAAAGCCGGCTCATTGTATTGAACCCAATCAGCTTCGATGCGCTCAAGGCCGCGCTCGACGCGCTCAACATCTCGGATGAGCGCTATATCGTGAAACCTGCCCCGGGAGAGGGCCTCATCCTTGCTTCTGGCCCACCCAGATTTGTTGCGCTGGTGGACCAGACCCTCAAGGGCCTTGTGGCGGAAGCGCAGGCCCGGCGCAGTCCCGCCGCCGAGAGGTCACAACACGAGTCGGTTTTGATGTTGTTTCGCGGCTCCTCGAGCACGGTCTTCCGGGACGGGCGGCCGGAAGCTTCTCCCGAAACGCCGCTTCATGGGGGCGCTGTGCGCGAAGCCGGTCCAGGCCAGAAGTGATGGTCGAAGATGCAAGACCGCTCCGACTGAAGTCGCATCCGATCGTCAGCTTTTCGAAAGCTAAAGCCCCCAGCATGAGCCTGCGAGGTCTTGACGGCTGCCCTGCTTGAGGCAGCCCGATAGATGGATAAGAGACCGGATGCTCGAGGGAAATTGGGTAGCGCTGCCTTCACGCAGTGCGAGGCATTAAAGATCAATGTGGGCCTCCGCACGCGCGCTTCCGAGCTAGCTGAGGCTTCGCATAGCTCAATGCGCGTCATCAGTTGGAAGGAGAAACAGGGTGGATTTCAATGCAGTCGCCCCGGCGAATACGAGCCCGGAGCCCGACACAGCACGGACGGCTACAGATGCAACCGAGTTCGAGCGGCAGCTCAGCGGTTCAGAGGCTCCCGCTTCGGCGCAGGGAGTCGCCCATCCAGTGCTGCAGGGCGAGGCTTATTCACCCTATCTCGACGCGGGCCATCCCTACTCTCCATACTTGGAGACAGGACACCTCTATCCGCCTTACCCAGATTTAGCGCATCCCCTTGGGCCAGACTCGGGTTGGCAGGATAATCTATATGCCGCGCCTGCGGCCGTCGCTGCGCCAGAGCCGGACAACGGCCAGCAGCATCTCTCGCCGCAGGCCATAGCTCAGGCGATCGAGGAACATCCCGGCTTCGATCAAGATGTGATATGGCAGACTCTGGATGTCGGCCCATCGGAAGCCGAGCCACGGCACGGTGAGCCTCAAGCGGGGACATCGCATGCAGGACCATCGCGCACCGCCCCTTTTTCAGGATGAGCCGCCGCACGCCGGCCCCTCGCATGCCCGGCCATTGCAGGCGGGACCGCCCCAACCTGGGTCTTCTGAAGCTCCGCCAGAAAGGACCGCGAGGCGATCCATGTCGTCGAGATGAAGGTAAGCGCGTTGCGGATCAGGATAGTCTGGGTATGACCGGCCCCCCTAAATACCTTCAACATACCGGTTGTTAGAACCAGCACAGTTCTTCGCACAAACCTCCAAACACCGGACCACCTGAGATCACTCGGGGCACGAATCGCGGCATCAATCCGGCCTCACTCTTCGTCAGCTTCTTGCAAGCTGCCCCTGCTAGCACGAAAGGAATAGGTCATCTCGCGGCACCGCCGCTATCTGAGTTTTATGACATGGACACAGGCGCAGCCGATATCGCAGCAACGGCGCCAGACGCTGGCACAAACACCGATAACGCCGCGAACGGCGGCGACAACTCGCACGCAGCATTGTTGCAGCGGGCCTTCGAAAAAGCTCTGGTTGCCGTCGCTACCCAGGTCATAAGCGATACCCAGTCAGACATGGATGACGCTATGAGCGAGCTAGATGATGGCTGAAGGCCGGATTATCAGACGCGCACAGGGAGGACCTGACGGACGGCAAGCCGAACCGAAAACGATCGGGTGAAGCAGGCGGACTTGGCAACAGCAGCCGCTAGACCGTCTTAGGTGATCCTCCAGGCAGGCGGTGCGGCCGTTCTGCAGGACCTCGCAACTTTCGGAAGACGCCGCAGCGACTTGCTCATGCCGCCGTGTCACATATTCTTCGATGAGGGTTCATCAGGAGCGCTCTTTAGCCAGGGCACCAGACGTTCTAAGCGAGCCCGAGCGCTCCCCGCCGATGAACTTCGTCAGCTATTATCCTCGATTGGTTCTGCAGCCGCCCGCGAGATCGTGCGCTAGAGAGATCCTCCGAGATTTTCCGGAACATAGGCAGACTTGGCGCTCGCTGCGCCCATATCTGCAGAACTCCGGGGACCGCTACCCCTCAGCATCGAGGCATGTTGCTGCTGCCTGATCCTGAGTTATGGCGTATTTGTCGCTACGAATTGGCGCCAAGGCTCAGACTGCCCCTATCACGCTAAGAGCTAAGATCCTCATCGAGGCCGCCGCACCTAGTACCCGGAATCAGAGCTGAGTGATACGGCGGCCTTTGAAACGGCGTTGACGGACCTTTTTCTTGGTCCAGACGAAGGGCTCGGCTCTGTCGTTGTATGCGTTGAC
>NZ_JASAUS010000190.1:0-11422 GCF_029953005.1 Bradyrhizobium sp. Mp27
CGCCCTCCCGACGCAACGACAAAACCGTAAAGCCCCGCGTTCAGCATAACCCGGCAGGAATCCACTTAAATCCAGCGGGGCGCTGTCCAAACAACCGGGGCCAGCTCTGAGGACTACGACCTTGAGCGCGGCTTCGGAAGTTCCGACTGCCTCTAAACAAGCAAGCCACGATAGTAGCTCTCGTCGTCGCGCGCGTTCATTCGTCTCGCCTGGATCTATTAGATAGTGGGCAATCGACTCGTCAAAAGGTCAATGGGTTGACCCACAAAGTCGGAGTCACATGGTAATGTCCCAATTCGAGATAATCAGGGCTACATGCGTCTGAGGCAGGACGACTCGCCCGCGTCAGGGCAGGTTCTTCTCTTTTACGTCAGGAACGCAGCCGCCGGGACATTTGACGTAGATCAACGCGGCCCATTCTCCGCGGGGTTGAATGGATCTGCAATTTTCCGATCGTCCGGGCGCCTAGTGATGTAAGCGGTCCATTCGCGGTGACATACGATGATCACATTCCACGTTATCAAAGAGCAGCATGGCTGGGCCATCCGGATGGATAAGCGCATGATGACGCCATTCTGGTCGAGAGATTTGGCGATCCGCGAGGCGAACTGTCTGGCCAACGCCATCCGCTGCCATGGCGAGTGCGCGGAAGTAATTATCGAGGATGCCGTCCCGAGCGGGCCGCTTACGAAGACCGCGGACGCAAGACCCCTCTCGGCTTGAGGCCGCTCGAAGGATGGTGGGAGCGTGGGACGCTGGCGCCGCCAGCGGCCAGGCCCACGTTGAAGGGGCGGCAAGGCGATGCTTGTCGAGTTCGATGACTTCGCGGGCAGGCGCAGACCGCCCCTCAAGAGTGCGCTGAGCTTGCGGTTTCGGCGATGGCTTAGGACACATGGATCGTCACCGCCGTGGGACGACGGAGCTCCCATCCGGTCTGAGCTCTTCAGCGTCGATCGGCTTGAAGAACACGCGCGCAGCCTTGCCTCCGCACAGGCCGTGATGCCATACCAATCGAAGGGCCCGTCATTGACGGCGAGGCTCGCCGATAATGAGGCTGTGCTTCTGGCGGCCTACCGCGATGTCGCTCAGGCTATCGATGCGGGGGCGGCCATCACCCCCACGGCCGAGTGGCTGATCGACAACTTTCACGTGGTGGAGAAGCAGATCCGCGAGGTCCGGGTCGATCTACCGCCCGGCTACTATCGGCAACTTCCGAAGCTCGCCGGCGGCCCCTTCGCGGGGTATCCGCGCGTGCTCGGCGTGGCGTGGGCGTACGTGGCCCACACCGACAGCCTCTTCGACCCGGAGGTACTTCGCCGCTACCTGCGCGCCTATCAGGAAGTGCAGCCGCTGAGCATCGGCGAACTGTGGGCGGTGGCGACAACCCTACGCATCGTGCTCGTCGAGAACCTCAGGCGGATCGCCGAGCGCGTCGTCGAAAGCCGGGCCGGGCGGGGCGCCGCGGACGCTGTGGCAGATCGGTTGCTGGGGACTGGCGGCCGCGTCGTCGAACCAGCCGAGGCAGTCCTTCCGCCGCATCCCCAGACAACTATCCCAGATAGCTTTCTCATGCAGTTGGTCTATCGCTTGCGCGATCAGGATCCCAGCATTGCGCCGGCATTAGAGTGGCTCGACAAGCAACTGGCTCGGCAGGGAACGACTGCCGAAACCGTCGTCCGAGGCGAACACCAGAGGCAGGTCGCCGGCACCGTCACAGTCCGTAACATCATCACGAGTATGCGCCTCATCACCGATGTCGATTGGACGGATCTGTTCGAGCGCGTCAGCCTGGTCGATGACGTCTTCAAGGCCGGCAGCGCCTTCGAACACATGGATTTCCCGTCGCGCAACCTCTATCGCGACGCAGTCGAGCACCTCGCTCGCGGCTGTGAACTCACCGAATTGGAGATTGCCCACGCAGCGGTGGACGCGGCGAGGCGCGCGTCCGAAGCGAATGTCGATGACGGCAACGTCCGCCTGACAGATCCCGGCTACTATCTGATCGCAGGCGGGCGAACCGGATTCGAAGCGGCGATCGGTTTTAGGCCGTCTCTGCTGAGCTGGCCGCGACGGGCCTATCGCGCAATGGGAATCGGCGGGTATGTCGGGTCCGGCGCGCTCATCGCAGCCGGCGTGCTGGCCGTTCCGCTGTCTGTCGCCGCATTGGGGGGTCTGGAGTGGAGATGGTTGCTGCTGCTCGGGATTCTTGGACTCGTCCCGGCGATCGACGTGGCCGTCGCAGTCGTCAACTACCTCATCACCCGAGGTTTCCGCGCCACTTTGCTGCCGGCGCTCGAACTGCTTGGCGGCATCCCCGTAGACCTGCGCACTCTTGTCGCAGTGCCGGCTCTGCTGACATCGCTCAAGGAAATCGAAGAGCTGATCGTCCGGCTTGAGATCCACTACCTGGCAAGCGCTCAGGGCGATCTTCATTTCGCACTACTGACCGATTGGCGCGATGCAGCAAGCGAGCTGGAGGACGGTGACGATGAGCTGCTGACTGCTGCGAAAGCCGGTATCGCGAGGCTGAACCGACGCTACGGACCTGCACCGGGGGGCGACCGCTTCCTGCTGTTGCATCGGCGGCGGGTGTGGAGCGAAGGCGAAGGCTGTTGTATGGGGTGGGAACGAAAGCGCGGGAAGCTGTCCGAGCTCAATCGGCTCTTGCGAGGCGCCAAGGACACCACATTCTTGGCGCCCTCTACTGTGCCCGATAATGTGCGCTACGTCATTACGCTCGATGCGGACACGCGGCTCCCGCGCGAGACGGTCGGACGGCTGATCGGCAAGATGGCGCATCCTCTCAACCGGCCGCGCTTTGACGCAGATCTGGGGCGAGTCGTCGAAGGCTACGGTATCATGCAGCCCAGAGTCACGCCAGCACTGCCAGTGGGACGCGAAGGCTCGCTCTTTCTGCGCGTGTTCTCTCGCGCAACCGGCATAGATCCTTACGCCGCAGCGGTCTCGGACGTGTACCAAGATCTCTTCGGTGAGGGCTCATATACGGGCAAGGGCATCTACGACGTGGACGCCTTTGAGGCGGCGCTGCACGGACGCGTGCCCGAGTCGACGCTCCTCAGCCACGATCTGTTCGAGGGGATATTTGCACGCGCCGGCCTCGCCTCTGATGTCGAGGTGGTAGAGGATTTTCCTCCTCGGTACGACGTTGCGGCTCTTCGCCACCACCGCTGGGCGCGAGGCGACTGGCAGCTGCTACCATGGCTCTTCGGACGTGGACCCAGACGCCCCGATCACCGGCCGATGTCTGGTGTTCCCGCGATGGGCCGCTGGAAGATGCTCGATAACCTGCGGCGGTCACTGGCTGCGCCGGCGATTGTTTTGGCGCTGATCGCGGGATGGGCGATGCCGCTTGAAGAAGCGGCGGTCTGGACTGGCTTCATTCTATCGACAATCGTGCTGCCGCCACTTATTCCCGTGATCGCCGAGATCGCGCCGCGCCGACCCGGTGTTACGCTGCGCAGTCATGTCCGGGCTCTCGGCGCAGACCTGCGCCTTGCGCTTATCCAGTCTGGCCTGATGATTGTCTTCCTTGCTCACCAGGCCTGGCTAATGGGTGATGCAATCGTTCGCACCCTGGTACGGCTCGCGTTTACGCGCCGCAACCTTCTCGAATGGGTCCCTGCGGCTCACGCGGCATTCGGGCCGCGTCCACGCGCGCTGAGTTTCTATCGGCGAATGTCCGGAGCCTTGGTCATCGGCGTCGTGGCCATGAGCGTGGCTTGGCTATGGGGACAACAAACGTGGCCTTTGGCCGCCGTGTTTGCAGGCGCCTGGCTCGCCTCTCCGTATGTCGCCCTTTGGGCGAGCCTGTCGCCCCGGGTCTTGGGCCGGCGTCAGTTGGCCGCCGCTGACGTTCTCAGCTTGCGCCGCATAGCCCGAAGGACATGGCGCTTTTTCGAAGCATCGGTCACACCGACCGACAACATGCTTCCGCCAGACAATTTGCAGGAAGCTCCAGCGTTCGTACTGGCCCATCGCACATCGCCGACCAACATCGGCCTTTATTTGTTGTCAGTCGCGTGCGCGCGGGACTTCGGGTGGATCGGGACCACCGAGGCCGTGGAGCGGCTCGAGGCGACGCTCGCGACCATGGATCGGCTGGCAAAGCACCGGGGTCACTTCTTCAATTGGTACGATACACGTGACCTGCGTCCGCTCGATCCGCAGTACGTGTCCTCGGTCGACAGCGGGAATCTCGCTGGACACCTAATCGCGCTCGCCAACGCATGCCATGAGTGGCGCACCTCGGCCATGGCGGAGCAGCAGCGCCTCCAAGGTGTGGCCGATGCTCTCGACCTCGTCCGGGACGAAGCTCGTCGGTTGCGCGACCTGCGCAAGTCCCAGGCGGTGTCATGGCGGCGCCTCGACGACGAAATCGGACGGCTGGCGTCCAGCCTGCTTCAGGCGGGTGCCCGCGCCATTGATATCGAACAGCGGCTTGCGGAAGTGTCAGAACAGGCCGCGATCCTGGCCGACGTTGTCCATCAGACCGTTCTCGAAGAAAGCGACCAGGCGGGCGCGGACCTGCAGTTCTGGGCCGATGCAGTCAATGCCTGCATTGAAAGTCACCGGCGCGATCTTAGCACGAGCAGCGTAGTCTCACTGGAGGCGCGGCTGAAGTCGCTGGAGGAAGCCGCGCGGTCGACAGCGCTGTCGATGGAGTTCGACTTTCTGCTCGACCCCGACCGGCTGCTGCTCTCCATCGGATATCGGGCATCCGAGGGAGAGCTCGATCCGCGTTGTTATGACCTTCTCGCCTCGGAGGCGAGGCTCGCAAGCTTCTTCGCCATTGCCAAGCGGGACGCACCGGCGCGGCATTGGTTCCGGCTGGGCCGCGCGGTGACTGCGGTAGCAGATGGCGCAGCGCTGATCTCTTGGTCGGGCTCGATGTTCGAGTACCTGATGCCTTCAATCGTCATGAGGGCACCGGCCGAGAGCCTGATCGAGCAGACCAACCGGCTGATTGTCCGCCGCCAGATCGCGTATGGAACGACGATGCGGGCGCCCTGGGGCGTGTCGGAGTCCGCTTACAACGCGCAAGATCTGGAGTTCACGTACCAGTACTCCAACTTCGGCATTCCAGGTCTCGGCCTGAAGCGAGGGTTGGCGGACAATGCCGTGGTCGCTCCTTACGCCACCGCTCTGGCTTGCATGGTCGACCCTCAGGCCGCAGTAAAGAACTTCGAACGGCTCGAGGCCCTCGGCGCCCGCGGCCGTCACGGTTTTTACGAGGCGCTGGACTTCACGCGAGCTCGGGTCCCTGACGGAGATCGTGTAGCCATTGTGCGCGCGTTCATGGCCCACCACCAAGGTATGACGATCACCGCAATCGCCGATACCCTTTTGGACGGCTTGATGCGAAACCGCTTCCATGCCGAACCGATCGTAGAAGCGACAGAGTTGCTTCTGCAGGAGCGCGTGCCACGCGAGGTCATGGCGACTCCGCCGTTGGTCTCAGACGCGAAGTCAGCGGCCAGGATCCGCGAGATTGAAGGACCCGGCAATTGGCGAAAGGCAAGCCCGTACAGCGCTACCCCAGCCACGCAGCTGTTGTCGAACGGCCGCTACTCCGTGATGCTCACGGCGGCCGGATCTGGCTACAGCGCCTGGCGCGACTTGGCCGTGACGCGCTGGCGAGAGGACGCCACCTGCGACGATTGGGGCCCGTACATCTTCTTGAGGGACATCGCGAGCGGCGAGGTCTGGTCGGCGACCTACCAGCCGACTGATGCAGAGCCTGAGGCGTGCGACGTCATCTTCAACGAGGATCGCGCCGAGTTCACGCGTCGAGACGGAGCGCTGGCGACAAACATGGAGGTGCTGGTTTCCGCCGAAGACGATGCGGAAGTGCGCCGCGTGACGATCTCGAACTTCGGCGACCAGCCGCGCGAGGTTGAGGTGACTTCCTATGTCGAACTGGCTTTGGCATCACAGGCCGCAGACGTGGCACACCCCGCCTTCTCGAAACTGTTCATAGAGACCGAGCATCTCGCCGGCCTCGGCGCCATACTGGCGACGAGGCGGCGGCGGGCACCCAACGAGCCGGAGGTCTGGGCTGCGCACCTGGCAGTTGTCCACGGTGTAGCGGTAGGCAAGCGCGAGTTCGAGACCGATCGCGTGCGGTTCCTGGGTCGCGGCGGCAGTGTTCGCGCACCGGGCGCAGTCGTGGGCGGTCGGCCTCTCTCCAGCTCGACCGGTGCGGTGCTCGATCCAATATTTGCCCTTCGCCGCCGGGTGCGGATCGCGCCCGGCGCGACGACACGGATCGACTTCTGGACGATGGTCGCCTCCACTCGTCAGGAGATCCTCGACCTTGCTGACAAGCACCACGATGTCGGCGCCTTCGAACGCGCCGCCGCGCTCGCCTGGACGCAAGCCCAAGTGCAATTGCACCACCTCGGCATTACGCGCGGCGAGGCGGGACAATACCAGCGTCTAGCCGGTCACCTCGTCTACGCCGCGCCCGTGCTCCGTTCGCCGTCGCAAACCATCGAAAGCGGGATTGGTGGGCAGCCGGGTTTGTGGGGCATGGGCATATCTGGCGATCTGCCGATCATCCTGGTCCGCATTTCTGACATCGACCAACTCAATGTGGCGCGCGAGGTGCTCCAGGCGGTGGAATATTGGCGGATGAAGCGGCTTGCGGTGGACTTGGTTATCATCAACGAGCTTGCCTCCTCCTACGTTCAGGATCTCCAGATCGCGCTGGAGACCTTGGTCAGGGCCAAACAATCCCGGCCCCGGATTGGAGAAGATGGGCCACCCGGGCACACCTTCATGCTGCGCTCCGACTTGACCTCGCCGGAGGCCCTCGGCCTTCTTGCGTCCGTCGCGCGTATTGTCTTGGTCGGCGCGCGGGGACGGCTCGCGGATCAGCTTGAACGCGCGCCCGAAGCCAGGCCTTTGCCCCGGGTCACAGCAAAGCGTGGTTTGCCCGCTTCCGAGCTCCAGATCTCGAGACGGCCGCCTGGCGTGGAGTTCTTCAATAGCCTCGGTGGCTTCGCCGAGGGCGGCCGCGAATACGTGACGATCCTCGGCCCGGGCCAATCGACGCCGGTGCCGTGGATCAACGTGATCGCCAATCCTAGCTTCGGTTTCCTGGTGTCCGCGGAAGGCGGCGGTTACGCCTGGTCCGTGAACAGCCGAGAGCATCAGCTGACGCCTTGGTCCAACGATCCAGTCACTGATCAACCGGGCCAGGCTTTCTATCTTCGGGATGAGGAGACTGGACATCTCTGGAGCCCCACGGCGCTGCCGATCCGGGACGAAGCGGCCACCTATTCGGCGCACCATGGATGGGGTTATAGCCGTTTCGAGCACACCTCGCAGGGCATCGCCGCCGAGCTCCTGGAATATGTACCGGTCGCTGATCCGGTGAAGATCTCGCGCTTGAGAATGCGCAATCTTTCGAGCCGCACCAGACGGCTGTCGGTGACGGCATATGTGGAATGGGTTCTCGGCGCGTCCCGCGGCGCGGCGGCGCCATCGATCACCACACGCATCGATCCGAAAAGCGGGGCGATCATTGCAAGCAACCTGTGGAATCCGGCCTTCGCGAAGCGCTCTGCCTTCGCGGACCTGGCCGGGCGCCAAGCGAGTTGGACGGGTGATCGCCGGGAGTTTATCGGCCGCAACGGCGCGCTCGCCTGGCCGGCGGCCCTGATCAACGGGACTTCGCTTTCGGGGCGGGTCGGCGCCGGACTAGATCCCTGCGCCGCTCTCCAGACCGTGGTCGATATCGAGCCGAATGGGGTTGCCGAGATCGTCTTCTTCCTCGGCGACGCCTCGGACGACGCGGAGGCGCAGTCGCTGATCGCGCGATACCGCCAGGCGGACCTGGATGCCGTGCTCACCGAAGTCCGTGGATTTTGGGATGAGATCGTCGGCGCAGTTCAGGTGAAGACACCGGACCGGTCGATGGATATCATGCTTAACGGCTGGCTCGTCTACCAAACGCTCGCCTGCCGCGTCTGGGCGCGATCGGGCTTCTACCAAGCCAGCGGCGCCTATGGCTTCCGGGACCAGTTGCAGGACTGTATGGCGCTCGCCACGATCCGTCCATCGATAACCCGCGAACATCTCCTGAGAACCGTAAGCCGCCAGTTCGTCGAGGGCGACGTCCAGCACTGGTGGCTGTCGCACTCAGGCCAAGGCGTGCGCACGCACATATCGGATGACCGTGTGTGGCTCGCCTACGCGGTCGCACACTATGTGCGAGTCACCGCCGACCCCCTCGTGCTCGATGAAGTCGTCCCCTTCCTGACGGGCCAGACGCTGCAGCCGGGCGAGAGCGACAGCTTCTTCCAGCCGACCGTCTCGGACGAGAGCGCCAGCCTCTACGAGCATTGTGCCCGTGCGCTGGACGCGAGCCTAGCGGTCGGCAGCCATGGCCTACCGCTGATCGGCGGCGGCGATTGGAACGACGGCATGAACCGCGTCGGCGAAGGTGGTCGGGGCGAGAGCGTCTGGCTTGGCTGGCTGTTGCACGCCACTCTCGACGTCTTCGCCACCATCGCCGATGGGCGCGGCGACGCAGCGCGGGCAGCGAACTGGCGCAAGCACATGCAGGCGCTGACGACTGGCCTGGAAAGCCAAGCCTGGGACGGCGACTGGTATCGGCGCGGCTGGTTCGACGACGGCACTCCGCTGGGCTCGGCAACAAACGATGAGTGCCGGATCGACTCAATTTCCCAATCCTGGGCAGTGATCTCCGGTGCGGCGCGGCCCGATCGCGCGGCCCAAGGTATGAGGGCCGTCGACCGCGAGCTGATACTGCATCACGATGGCTTGGCGTTGCTGTTCACGCCGCCCTTCGATCGCTCGGCGCTCGACCCTGGTTACATCAAGGGCTATCCGCCGGGCGTGCGCGAGAATGGCGGCCAGTACACCCATGCCGCTCTCTGGTCCGTGATGGCCTTTGCAGGCCTCGGAGATGGCGACAAGGCGGCGGCGCTCTTCTGGATACTCAATCCGATCAACCACGCCCGCACGCGCATCGACATGCACCGCTACAAGGTGGAGCCCTATGTCGTCGCCGCCGACGTGTACGCCGCACCCGGCCATGTCGGGCGCGGCGGCTGGACCTGGTACACGGGCTCGGCCGGCTGGATGCAGCGCGCCGGCATCGAGTCCATCCTCGGACTTCGCATCGAAGGCAACGTTCTGCGTCTTGACCCCTGCATTCCCAAGTCATGGCCCCGTTTCGAGATCACACTCCGCCACGGCGCGTCACGGTACGAGATCGTGGTCGAGAACCCGCAAAGTGTGCCGCGCGGCATTGCGGCGGCGGAGCTCGATGGTGCGAAGATCGCCGCGCGGCCGCTTTCCATTCCACTCAAAGACGACGGCGCGATCCATCGGCTGCAAGTCCGGCTGGGCTAGTGCGGTGGGCCTCAACAAGGTCTATAATTTTCGAAACTGGGACTGCCTGAGAGGAGTAATATCGTGAGAACGTACGTCGCGAGCATTGGCGGGAAGGTGACATTAGCATTTCGCGCTGAGGATGATGATGAAGCGCGCTCGATGATTAACGACCAGGAAGGTGGCATACGATCTGACCTGAGGGCGCTCGTTGACGAGGACGGAAAGCCGCTATGGGACGGAAAGTCTATCATTCAAGCGCAAGAGGCGACGGCGGCACAACATGCCGAATGGGAGCAGTCTCGCGATCAGGCAATCAGCGACGAGGAAATCGACTTGGATGCTGGCGACGATCCCGATGAGTGGAGCGTCTATTTAACGAGCGCCCCTCAAATTGAGTAATTTCCACGAAGCGACAGGCGTTGGGCGATTACGAGCTTGCCATATCACCGAACAAAGGCACATCCTCGCCGCCGCTGTCCGGCTCGTGCCCATGCGCTGCGGCAGCGCCGCGCTCAGGCGCGAAATATCCCCAATTGCAGACCGCGGTGGGGTGTCACGGCCGTCGGTAATCACATGCAAGACTGCAGACACACCGGCCTCAGTGAGTATCTTCGCGAGCGCTACCGCGTGATCCTGATGCGAGTGCACGCCCCCTGGTGAGACCAAACCCAAGAGGTGGCAGGTACCGCCGGTCAGCCGCAGCCGGTCGATCAGGCCGATGAGGGCAGCCGTATGCTTGATCTCGCCGTCGGCAATCGCCGCGCTGATACGCGGCAGGTCCTGCATCACGACGCGACCGGCGCCAATGTTGAGATGCCCGACCTCAGAATTACCCATTTGCCCTTGCGGCAGCCCGACATCCTGGCCCGACGTTCGCAGGAGGGCATGCGGGCAGCTGCCCCATAGAAGGTCGAAATTGGGAGTTCGCGCCTGACGAACGGCATTGTCAGCGATCTCTTCTCGCCAACCCCAGCCGTCCAAAACGACCAGCATCACGGATCGGCGCTTGTGCATCTCTTGAGCCCTCCCGCCTATCCGACGGGGCCGATCGAAAGGTGATGAGATACTATCTGTCGGCGTGTCGCTAACCTGCGACACCGTCTCGATCCCCTGTGAGCATGCCCCGATCTCATTTCTCGACCGCGAGAGCGTAAAGGTAGGCTAGGATCGCGCGGACGTCTTCATCGGAGAATTCGATCTGTGGCATTTCCCTGTGCTTGGAAACCATGCCCTCCGAGAGCTCTGCTTGCAGCTCGCGTGGATTGAACCGGGCGTAGATATCGCGCATCGGCGGGGCTTCCTTGAGCGGGCTTTTCCCAAAAGCTTCGATCGCGTGGCAGCGGCCGCATCTTTCTTCAAGGACCATCTTGCCTTGCTTCGCTACCTTCCTGAGGTCGGCGGCCTCGATGTGTGCCGGCAAGCACAGAAGCAATCCGATGCTGAGGCTGAGAGCCTGCCCCACGAAACGCGCTGCCATTCGTCTGCACTTCCCTGAGACCGGGTTCGCGGACCGCGCGGACAGGACACCGACAGGGCGATCAAATAGCCGTGGCTTCATCGGCATCACCTTGCGTGCCCTTTCCGGTCGCCCCGGTGAACAAGACCTCCGTATGGCCTCCCGAACCTCATCGTCTTTTAGTGCACCCTGAATCCAGCGCGCCGACTTGCACTCATTGATCTCCATCGGGGGATAGCCTTCTCAAAGCGCAAGCGACTTGACAGCGCGCTCTCGCGCTTTGAACTTCAACTCTTCGCGATGGGCAGATTCCGTTTCATGAGCGTTTTCACGCTCGTCGAACGAAGTCATTGTTCGTCTCATTCCGTCGCGCTCGCAAGCAAAGCTAGTCGGGACACACAGTCAGCTATTGATTCATGTCAACGCCGGTCAGCGAAAATCCACTTCTGTTGCGTAGCCTAACGCGAATGCTGACAGAGCTGGCCCCGCAAATTCGGACAGTAGCTTGAGTGGATTTTCTGCCTGACAGCGGCGAGGATTCTTGCTGCGAATCAGGAGCGAAGATGACGAAGAAGAGCCGCC
>NZ_JASAUS010000191.1:0-11419 GCF_029953005.1 Bradyrhizobium sp. Mp27
ATAAACGTCCTGCCTGACCGGCTACTGCTGTTCAGCGGCGCTGACGGCGATCATCAGGTGGGGGAGTTTCAAGTGACCATACCCGGGGGATTTTGACCGACCCACGGGGGCGGGTGATTGTTTCGAAGGATCTGGTGCTGAAGCCGTACTCGGACCGTCAGGCGATGACGAAGGGCAAGTGAGGCATGAAGCTTGGAAAACTGCCCGATCGGACGCCGGTGAAGATGAGCGTCATACTGGCGCCGGGCCTTGCGCAACGGCTGAGAGAGTATGCTGACTTCTATGCCGAGACCTACGGAAGCAAGGAAGAAGTGGCTGAGCTGATACCGTTTATGCTCGAGGCGCTTCTTGATAGCGACCCTTCCTTCAAGAGAAGCAGAAACGGCAAGGGTGCAAGAGTATCTTTTAGTGGTAGCCGCGACCAGTAATGCAGGGGACAGCTAAACCTCGGTGCCCGTCCGCACTAGAGCCGCCCTGACATGTTCCATTGCCAGTTCGAGTGATTTCAGCAGCTCCTTCGAATCATTTGATGAAGCCTCTTCTAAGCTACACAAAAGCCCTCCAAAAAGGGTCAGTTCCTCAAATACTGCGGCACCTTGTGTGTCCGGCAATCGTAGGGGCCGTCCTTACCCGTACCCTTGATGTTGGCGTTGTAGTAGCGCCCCATCGAGTCTGCGGCGAGCCACGCATCGACGATAGGCTTCGGTATTTCGCAGTAGTGGTAGTAGGTCGTTTTGAGTTGGACGATGACGTATTGATTAGAGGCGTCGTAGCAGAGCCGATTGACGACGCTGCTTCGAGTGATCTCCTAGCAGGTGAAGGGTTTGAGATCGACCGGGCCACGATATTTCACGTCGACGGTCTCGGCCTCCGCCCAGGACGAGAGAAGCAACACAAAGGTGAATATTAATCGAATCATTCTGCGTGCCGTGCAAACGGGATGAGATGCTCGCCAACACAAACGGCAAACAGAGCTAGCGGGGCCGACTTCCAGCATGCGCATCGACTAACTGCTTGCGGTCGATCGGTTGGAACAGCTTAACGCCTGCATAAATTCTTCCAGAGACGGCTGATGGGCTGTTTGCAACTTGTGAAGCTCTTCGGGTCTTAGCTTCGTGTATCGTCGCAGAGTGCGCCAATCCTTATGACCGGTCACCAGCGCAACTTTCTCGATCGGCAATCCCGCTTCGAAAAGGCGGCTGGTGCCCTCGTGGCGCAAGTCGTGAAAGTGCAGATCCTCGATCTTTAGTTCGTCGCACGCGCGCGTGAATGCCGCGCTTACCGATCTATGATTATACGGGAATACTCGACCCAGACCCATGGTAATGATCCGCTGCTGGAGCAGGAGCTCCCAGGCGTCATAGCCTGTGAGGTTCAGGAGTGGCACTTGTTGGTCGTTGCCATTCTTTTCCCTCGGATCTTTGCGGTCTCGTATCAATAAGATTCGCTTCTTCATGTCGACGTCCGGCCAGTCGGGCCGGCAAATCTCCTCCTGCCTCATGGTCGTTGCGACCGCGTATCGGACGATGCGGCCCATTGGGATGACCTGCCGATTATTGGATTCGAAGAAATCAATGAGCTCGTCAAGCTCAGCCTGAGTTGGTCGCCGGTCTCGTTCATCGGACTTTCCAACGAGACCCAGATACTTTAGCGCCACACGTGCCAGACGAACCTCTTCGGCGGAAACCTCGACCCCGTGAACAGCGGCTGCGTGTGTAGCGACGGTTCTGATGAACGATATGTCGATCGCAAGGGTCGCTGGTCCCGCACCTTCCTTCGCTCGCTTTCGGCCATATTCAATCAACCGTTCGCGGTTGAGCCTGGGAAGCTTCGTTGATCCGAGGTCCTCCTTCAACGCCTCCAAGACGGCTGCCTTCGATTTGCGGGGAGGGCGACCAACCTCCAGCATGTCTTCGATGTGCAGATCGATGATGTCGCCGAACGTCTTCGCTCTGACGGCAGCGCGGGGTTTAGGTGATCCGCTACGATCGATGTTGCACTCCATATCGAGTGCCCATTCCTCCCCGTCCTTGCGCCGACGGAAGGTCTCTGCCACGTAACGGTTCTTGCGGCGGACCTGGACGCGCCAGTTCCCGGACGGCAACTGAGTGAAGCTGGCCACGGTCGTGTGCACTCCCCAAATCGTGTGCGCTACGTGTGCACTAAGAGGTCAAAGCGGGTACAAACGTGTGCAATTTCGACTAGTTTGGAGTGCACACGTTCATGTTTCATCTTGTTGAAGCATAAGGTAAATCATTGAAATCGCAACACTATCGCTTTTCTGTGGCTCCGATGATGGACTGGACCGATAGCCGCTGTCGGGTGTTCCATCGCCATCTGACGCGGCGGGCGCTGCTCTATACGGAGATGTTGACGACCGGCGCCATCATTCATGGCGACCGGGAGCGGCTGCTCGGGTTCGATGCGGTCGAGCATCCGGTGGCGCTTCAGCTTGGCGGGTCGGATCCGCGCGAGCTCGCACAGGCCGCGCGGATCGGCGAAGAGTTCGGCTATGACGAGATCAACCTCAATGTCGGCTGCCCGTCGGATCGTGTGAAGGATGGCCGCTTTGGAGCCTGCCTCATGGCGGAGCCGGTGCTTGTGGCGCGATGTGTCGACGCGATGAAGGGCGCGGTTTCCATTCCCGTCACCGTCAAATGCCGCATCGGCATCGACGATCAGGATCCGGAGGTCGCGCTCGATACGCTTGCGCGCGGAGTGGTCGCCTCAGGCTGCGATGCGCTGATCGTGCATGCCCGCAAGGCCTGGCTCAACGGTCTGTCGCCCAAGGAGAACCGCGACATCCCGCCGCTCGACTATGACCGCGTCTATCGCCTCACGCGCGCGATGCCTGATGTGCCCATCATCATCAATGGCGGCATCCCCGGTATCGACGAGGCGAAAGCGCATCTCGAGCACGTCGACGGCGTGATGCTCGGCCGCGCCGCCTATCAGGAGCCATGGCGACTGCTCTCCGTCGATCAAGACATCTTCGGTGAAGCGGCGCCGCATGCGACGATGCAGGACGCGCTCGAAGCGATGATGCCCTATATCGAGCAGCAGCTTGCGCGGGGCACGCGGCTGCATGCGATCACGCGGCATTTCGTCGGGGCGTTCCACGCCGTGCCCGGCGCGCGCGCCTTCCGCCGCCATCTTGCCGAGCAGGGGGTGAAGCCTGGCGCCGGTGTGGACGTGCTGCGCGATGCGATCGCGCGTGTCGGTGCGCGCGCTCCGGCGGAGGCCGCGGCCTAGCCCAAACGGGTGAAAAGCCGGATCGCAAAATCCGGCTCTTCGTCGATCCGCCTCAGCGGAGCAGATCGAAATGATAGTTCACGCCGACGCGGAAGGTGTGGAATTTCGCGGCGTTCCAGTCCGGCAGATCGTCGTGCTTGAACTCGGTGTAGAGATATTCGGCCTTGGCCGACCATTTCGGCAGGAACGCCCATTCGACGCCGCCGCCCGCGGTCCAGCCCATCTTCATCTTGTTGATCGGCCCGTCCTTCAGCTCGCCGGTGGCAAGACCCGCGGTCCCGAAGAACAGCAGCCGTGAATCCATCGTCGCGATGCCGGCGCGGGCGCGGCCGGTCATGTACCAGGGGATGCTCACCGCGGCACTGTTGAGCGCGTCGTGGTTCTTGATGTCGCCGCCCTCGAAGTCATTCTCGATGCCGACCACGAACATCGGCGAGAGCTGGTAGTTGTAGCCAATCTGCACGCCGCCGACGGCGCCCTTGACCTTGCCGCCGCTGATGCCGACGAGATTATTGAACGCGTCGTCGCCACTCTCTGCGTAGCCGGCGTTGAAGCCCGCATAGAGACCCGTCCACGAATACACCGGCTGCGGCGCCGTGTAGGCGGAGGAGGGCGCGGCGTAGCGCGGCGACAGGTCGGCAGCGCAGGCGCTGCTCGCGGCGAACACCGCGGCAAAGGGCAGGGCGCGCATCGTGCGGCGTAAGGCGGCTCTGGCAGTCATGACTCTCAATCTCCCACTTGGCCGCACCTCACGGAGCAGCCTTGTCCAACCCCGATCCGGGAATGGGATTGTTATAAACCGACTAGGCGGTTGGTAAATAGAGGAAATACCACACCAACGGATTGTTCGCGGGGGCCGGGGTTAGGCGGCTGGCTGGCATCCGCGCCGATGTTGCGCAGCGCGCTGGCGCTAAGGTGGCCTTACGAGGCGCCAGATCGGCCGCTGTCCGTCATGATGACGAGCGACATGCCTCTGGCGTCGCGCATACTCAACATCGCAATGATGGGTGGATCGAGCGGGTTGCGACAACAAAGCATTAGACAAGATGCGCTCTACAATCTAAGATTGCTTATTGCTTTGTTATTTACTCGTCCGACGATCCTTCGGCCCTCGCAGCATTTCATGCGGTGACGTTCGCGCTTGTTTTCGCGTCGGAGACGTTGGGCTCGGGCCCTTCATGTGGGTCGATTTGATGAGGGACCAGCGATGCCAATTTTCATGGCCATAGTGATCCTGGTGAGCGTCTCAATATTTTTTAGTCCGCGCAATGCGTCGGCGCAGGATGTGACGCCGCAAGTGCTGCCAGACCGCATTGATGATGTCCCGGATGCGCCTGGCAATCCGTTTCCGCGGTTTGACAATTTCAGCTGGCGCGCCTTCGTCGCGTTGAACTGGCCGGCTCTGGATGGCGCCCCAAACCGCGGGCAGCCCGATCGGACCAAGAAGCTCGGCGACGCGGGCCCCCGCGTCTGGGAGACCTACAAGGCGCGCTACGAGGTCTTTGCGCCGGGCGCGCCGAAACCGGCATCATGGGCCAGCTACGACGGTACGAACCCGTGCGGAGGCGCGGTCACCAACCAGACCAAGACGCTCAGCGCATTCAGCCATTTCGCGGATTTCAATCAGGCCGCCTTCACGCTGGCCCGCCTTGCCAATCCGCTGATTGATCAGAGCCGGATGTACAGCCGCTACGAGGTTCGCTTTAACCGGGAGCAGTTCGATTCAATCGTCGATGACAACAACAAGTGGTACATCAAGCAGAACCTGCCCACCGCAGCGAAACCCGGGGCGTTTCGGGATGGTTCAATTGAACTGAAAGCTGCTTGGCGGGTGCTCAAGCCAAACGATGGGATCGACCACAGCCGCTATTACATCGCCAAAGCCATGGTGTTTGATCCGGTCGCGACGACGCGCGGCGGAAGCATCGTTTGCAACGAGCGAGACATCGCGCTCGTCGGCCTCCATATCGTGATCAAGACGAAGCTCCGGCCGCAATGGATCTGGAGCTCGTTCGAGCATATCGATAACGTTCCACCCAAAAATGATGAGCCGGACGCCAAGGCGGCGCAGGTTCCTTACTCGTTCAACTCCGGATCTCCGCCTCCGGGGCTCGCGCCGACGCCGGCCCCCAAGATGATCTCCGACGACAATCCTCCAAGCGATAACCCGGATCCGATGCAGGTCGTACGTCTGCAACCGATCCAACCCGATACGATGCAGATGAACCGGGCGTATTGGAATCTCCCGGAGGTCAAGGGAACGGTCTGGGCCAACTACATGCTGATCATGACGCAGTGGCCAAGCGCGCCGGGGACACCAAGTCCGACCAACGCAGGAGGACCGTTCCCGCTCGGAGTTGGCTCGACCCTGGCGAACACGACGATGGAAACCTACCAGCAACGGAACGGCTCCAGCTGCATGGAATGCCATCAGGCCGTGTCAAATGAGCTCGGCCGGGACTTCGTCGCGTTCATGGCACTCGATGCACACGACCCAGCGCAGCAAATGCTGGCATCCGCGGCATTCCGGCGGATTGCAGCGCCCTTATCGGCAGGGGCCAGCGCCAAGACGGCATCACGAAAAACCAATCAGGCTGTGTCGCCGGCGAGGACCGCCCTCGACAATGATCCGATGGTGCAGGCATTGGCCCGCGTGCTTCAACGTCAGTGATGTTTGGTTCCGAATTGAAGTGACAAAGCGGTTGGGAGATCGGACATGGCGGGCAAAATCACGACCTATGCAGATTTTCAGAATTTCATGGACGCCTGTTGTACCAAGGTCGGCGCAGACCCGGACCTGTCGGGCCATGGCCGCTGGTGGCGCGAGATGACCCACACCACGTTCGTCACCGACGGCAAGGTCAGGGGGCAGCGTGTCGTCGTCGTTGGCGATCCCGACAACTCGATCATGATTCACGCCCCACGGGGCGACACGCCGGATTTCGATGCAAACGACCCGAATGCGCGGTTCGGCCGGATGCCGCTCAACGCGAATTCTTTCTTTGCCGATGCCGATATCGATGAGATCGCGGACTGGATCAAGCGGGGCTGCCTGGATGGAGCGGCTCCGTCAGTTTGACTTGCGCCAGAGCGGCCAAGGGGCGATCTGACAAGCGCCGATCGCGTTATGCGGCTCAGGCAGTCCTGGCCGATTGGGCCCTGATCGTGCGCATGGGGCGCGCAGCGAAGCGGATTATCGGAGCGCGCGGCGATCCGGCAATTCCGGGTAGCCGGTGAGCATCAGCTTGTCGGAGCGCACGCCCCAGCTCTCCAGGCGGTCGAGGAAGCTCATGCCGAGCAGATTGGTCTTCATCTGCCCGCGCTGCACGACGAGGGCCGGCACCGACTTTTCCACGAGGTGGCCGACGGAGAGACGGTCGAGCGTAAGGCGGGCTGCCTTGGTATGGCCACCCGCGGTTTCGAGATCGACGTCGTATTCGAGCATCTCGAGCGGCAGTCCGATCGCTTTCGCGGTTTCCCAGGTCAGCACCACCGAGGTCGCACCGGTATCGATCACCATCGGTGCGGCGACGCCGTTGATCTTCGCGCGTAGCGCGAACTCGCCGCCCTGGCCGCGCTGGATCTGCACGGCGGGGGGCGGGGAGGCGATCTGCGCGCGAAACATGTGCGAGACCTTGTTGCTTGCGCGCGCGATCCGGTCGGGATCGCCATAGGCGACGACGGCACCGGCCGTGCCGGCGAGCATGACGAGAACGAGCAGGAAGCGGATCATTGCGCCCCTCCGAGGCGACGCAGGGCGGTCAGGCGCGTTTCGGCGATCCCGCGATCGGCTGCAAACCCGCGTCCGCCATGCGTGCCGGCAACAGCGCCATCACCGCGAGCCGTTCCGTGCTCTCCATGGCGTGCCAGCGCGCGATCTCCGGCAAGGTCCGGCCGCAGCCGAAGCACAGCCTGGTCTTGGGATCGATCATGCAGACGGCGACGCACGGTGTTTCTTTGCTCATGGGGCCATAGTGGGGGATCGTCGGGCATGTCTGCAAGCATCTCGTTAAGAGCCCGTACCTGCGCTCATGATCGGCTTGTGGCGCGGCCGGCGCTTCTCGTCGGGAACCGCAGAACTGTCCGGCTGGAGCGGCGGAGAATCGTCCGACATCGGCGCCAGCGCACTCATCACGCGCTCCGGCGGGAAGGTGACGATCACCTCGGTGCCGATGCGCAGCTTCGATTTCAGCGTGAACGTGCCGCCATGCAGGTCGATCAGGTTCTTGGCGATGGGCAGGCCGAGCCCTGCGCCCTGTTCGGCCGACTTGATCGAGTTGGAGCCCTGGCCGAACGAGGCGAGCACGATCGGGATCTCGTCCTCGGGGATGCCGGAGCCGGAATCCTTCACGGAGAGGTATTGCCCGCCCGAAGCGGTCCAGCCAGCCTTGAGCCAGATCTCGCCGCCTTGCGGGGTGAACTTGATCGAGTTGGAGAGTAGGTTGAGTACGACCTGGCGGATCGCCCGCTCGTCGGCCCAGAGCCGCGGCATGGCCTGCTCGAACACCTCGTGGATGGTGATGCCGCGGCTCGAGGCACGCAGCTTCATCAAATGATGGCAGTCGGCGACGATGCCGACCAGCGACACCGCCTCCTCATTGAGCTCGTAGCGGCCAGCCTCGATCCGCGACAGATCGAGGATCTCGTTGATGAGGTTGAGCAGGTGCACGCCGGAATTATGGATGTCGGCGGAATATTCCTTGTAGACCGGCACCGCGTGTGCACCAAAGATTTCGCTCTTCATCACCTCGGAGAAGCCAAGGATCGCGTTCAGCGGCGTGCGCAGCTCGTGGCTCATCTGCGCGAGGAAGCGCGATTTTGCGACGTTGGCGGATTCGGCGCGGTGGCGCGCTTCGTCCGAGATCGCCTTGGCCTGTTCGAGCTCGCCGATCAGCGCGTCCTTCTCGGCGCGTGCCTCGAGCGTGGCGAAGGTCGAGGAGTGCAGGCGGTGCGCCAGCAGCACGAAATAGCCTTCGGCTGCGAGCGCGAGCGCCGCCAGGATGTAATTGTCGAGCGCACCGGTGATTGCAAAGCTCAGCGCCATCGCGACCGCGACCGGCGCCGTGGCGGCAAGGGCGGCGATCGGCAGATTTGCGGCCAGCATGCTCGACACCGCGATCACCAGCAGCATCAGGAACATCATCAGCGTTTCCGTGACCATGTCGAGCACGGGATGGATCAGGATCGCCATCCAGCACAGGCCATAGAGCAGGTCGAGCACGACGAAGTGCGTCCGCCAGGCGCGCGTCGCCGCGGGTGAGGAGGCCTCAGCCAGGAAACGGTGGCAGCTGCGGATCATAGCGGCGTGGATGCAGAGCATGCCGGCGGTCCAGGCCGCGGCCGGGATCGGCTGCATCCAGAGCCCGAACAGCACGCCGGTGGCGACCACCAGCAGCATCACGACATAGGAGGCCGACAGCCGCGTCTGGGCATATTGGCGCAGCATCTCGGCGTCGAAAGCCGGCCGGGTTCCGCTGGTCGACGTTAACTTGTCGCGCGCCTCGCGCACCCGCTGCGACGCAGCCCGTCGGCTACTCGCCGATGGCGCGCTCACCGGCTCGGCCGGAAGCTGCACGACCTCTGGCTTTTCAGCGGGTTTACTCATCGAACAACAACATTCCTGCCCGCGCAAAGGCGGGCCTTCTGCATTGTCTATCTCTGGCAAGAAATCCTTAAGAGGTGACTTAAGGAGCTAAAGAATTGCGTTAACCCGGCGTTAATTTTGAACGCGCGCAGTGCCGGTCAGTGCAGTGCTGCATGCTGGGCGACGTAGACCACCGCGCCCGCCAGATAGCCCGCGAGCGCGGGGATGGCGATGCGGCGAGCGTACCAGAGGAACTCGATCCGCTCGAGCCCCATGGCGGCGACGCCCGCGGCCGAGCCGATGATCAGGATCGAGCCGCCGGTGCCGGCGCAATAGGCGATGAATTCCCAGAGGAAGCTGTCGGGCGGGTAGTGGCCGAGGTCGTACATGCCCATGGTCGCCGCCACCAGCGGCACGTTGTCGATCACGGCGCTGAGTAGGCCGAGCACGACGACGATGACGTCCTGGCGGCCAATCGTCGCCTCCAGCCAGCGCGCCAGCATCGACAGGAGGCCCGCATGCTCGAGGCAGGCGACCGCCAGCAGAATGCCGAGGAAGAACACGATCGAGCTCATATCGATCCGCGTCAGCGCATGCGCGAGCGTCAGCGGACGGCGAACATGTTCGTCCTTGTCGCGGTGAACGACCTCGCCGACCAGCCAGACGATGCCGAGCCCGAGCAGCACGCCCATGAAGGGCGGCAGATGCGTGACCGCCTTGAAGGCGGGCACGGCGATCAATACGCCGAGCCCGAGATAGAACATCAGATTGCGCTCGAACGACCCGACGAGCTGAACTCCGTCGTCCTTGGGCGGCGGCGCGATGGACTTGCCTTTCACCAGAAGGCTGATGAAGGCGAGCGGCACGAGCAGATTGACCAGCGAGGGCAGGAACACAGAGCCCATGATCTTCAGCGGCGTGATCTGCCCGCCGATCCACAGCATGGTCGTGGTGACGTCGCCGATCACGGTCCAGGCGCCACCGGCATTGGCGGCGATGACGATCAGGGAGGCGAACAGCAGGCGGTCGTCGCGCCTGGCGATCAGCCGCTGGATCAGCGAGACCATCACGATGGTGGTGGTCAGATTGTCCAGGATCGCGCTGAGGAAGAAGGTCACGAAGCCGATCAGCCACATCAGGCGGACCTGGCTTGTCGTGCTGATGCGAGAGGTGATGACCTCGAAACCGTCGTGGGCGTCGATCACCTCGACGATGGTCATCGCGCCGATCAGGAAGAACACGATCTGCGCGGTGGAAGCGACGGATTCGTCGATCTGCCGGCCGACCATGGCGTGGTCGCCGATCGTGGCCGCGTAGATCGCCCAGAGCAGCCCGGCGCCGATCAGCGCCGTGGCACTCTTGCTGATCCGGAGCGGGTGTTCGAGCGCGATCGCCGCATAGGCCAGAACGAAGATGACGGCGATCGCGATCAGCAAGGCGGGATCAGTTCGTCAGGTGTCAGCGGTTAAGGCGCGCGAGCAGGCTCGACGTATCCCAGCGCTTGCCACCCATCTTCTCGACCTCGGCGTAGAACTGGTCGACCAGCGCGGTCACCGGCAGATTGGCACCGTTGCGGCGGGCTTCGGCCAGCGAGATCGAGAGGTCCTTGCGCATCCATTCGACCGCGAAGCCGAAATCGTACTTATCCTCGTTCATGGTTTTGTAGCGGTTCTCCATCTGCCAGGACTGCGCGGCACCCTTGGAGATGGTCTCGATCACCGCGGCGACGTCGAGGCCACTCTTCTTGGCGAAGTGGATACCCTCGGAGAGGCCCTGGACCAGGCCGGCGATGCAGATCTGGTTGACCATCTTGGTCAACTGGCCGGAGCCGGCGGGCCCGAGCAGTTTGCACATCCGCGCATAGGCGCCTGTGATGATCGGCTCGGCGCCGGAATAGGCGTCCTGCGCGCCGCCGCACATCACCGTCAGCACGCCATTCTCGGCGCCGGCCTGGCCGCCCGAGACGGGAGCGTCGATGAACTTGAAGCCGGCCTTGGTGGCGGCCGCATCGAGCTCGCGTGCGACCTCGGCGGAGGCGGTGGTGTGGTCGACGAAGGTCGCGCCCTTTTTCATGCCGGCGAACGCGCCGTCGGGGCCGATCGTGACCGCGCGCAGATCATTGTCGTTGCCGACGCAGCACATCACGAAATCCTGGCCCTCGGCCGCGGCCTTCGGGGTCGCAGCCGTCTTGCCGCCGAACTTGTCCGCCCATTCCTTCGCCTTGGCCGCGGTGCGGTTATAGACGGTGACCTCATGGCCCCCTTTTTTCACGAGGTGTCCGGCCATGGGGAAGCCCATCACGCCGAGACCGAGGAAAGCGACTTTAGCCATGTGTGGTACCTTGTCCGTAGTTTGGGTTTTACGGTTTTTGCCGGGCGAGGGGGCGCCCGGTTCCGCTATGAGGGCGGATTAGGAGCGCACCATAAACCCTTGAGGCCAGAGGGCAACGGCTTCGTTTGGCAGCCGCCTGTGCTAGCCCGTCTTATTCGTAAGAGTGCGCCTGAGGGCTGGCGAGCGTGGTGTAAAGCGCTGATACGGCGTAGGATTCGGTTGTGAAGCCAACCCCATCACCTCCAACCGCGA
>NZ_JASAUS010000192.1:0-11354 GCF_029953005.1 Bradyrhizobium sp. Mp27
CGCCCTCCCGACGCAACGACAAAACCGTAAAGCCCCGCGTTCAGCATAACCCGGCAGGAATCCACTTAAATCCAGCGGGGCGCTGTCCAAACAACCGGGGCCAGCTCTGGGTGACGGGAACGACGATCGCAAAAACGCGGTCACCGTCGCGACGAGACGCCGCGACCAGGGCGCAGGGCCGGGTCTTGCTGCCCTCCTCGTCGCCGCGCCGCTGATCGTCGGCCCACAGATAGCTATAGCTGAGCAGCCAGCCGACCCGCGGCTCAAGGGTCATTTCTCCTCGAGCTCAGCGTTGAGGTGCTCGAAACCAGCCTCCATCTCGCTCGCCTCGATCGCGGCAATGTCCTCCTCGGTGAAGTCCTCGGTGCGCACAGCCCGGCGATCGCGGGCGCTGAGCCGTTGGTACTCCTCGTATGAGAGCACGACGTTGCGGGGCCGGCCGTGCTTGGTGATCAGCACCGGTTGGCTCAAGGAGCGGTCGAGCGCTTCGCCGACCCGGTCCTGGAATTCGCTCGCACTGAGCGTGACAGGGGGCATGAGAAATCTCCGTTTCCGCCAAAATAGCGGAAACCGGGATAAATTTCAAGCCGCAGCCCGACCCCTCACTCTCCGTGCCGGCTCCCTCCCCCGGTTTCCGGACGTT
Source organism: Bradyrhizobium sp. Mp27 (assembly GCF_029953005.1). Lineage (NCBI taxonomy): Bacteria > Pseudomonadati > Pseudomonadota > Alphaproteobacteria > Hyphomicrobiales > Nitrobacteraceae > Bradyrhizobium > Bradyrhizobium sp. Mp27. Next base: position 644 of record NZ_JASAUS010000192.1, read on the forward strand.
CGAATTTCTTCCTTTTCCGGTCGCCGACCCGATGGCCCTACGCGGGCTCAATATCAGTGTGCGGGATCGACGCCCAAGCGCCAAGGGGCTCACCGGAAGGTTCCAGTCGGGCCGGTCAGAAGCACAGTCAACGCCGAGGCGTCCATGAACATCAGGCGTCGTCAATACAGGCTGTCGCGAAATGCCTTGTCGGCCGGTTGGCCCTTCGCCGGATTGCTCCTCGCGCGCAGATCCCGGCAGAACTGGAGGCCGGGCGAGCGCCACGTGCACGGCTTCAGTGAGGCCGATCTTCTTCAGCGCCGCCACTTTGCGGGCCAGCGCATCGGTTTGCGGATTCTTGATGTGGAAGGCCATGGCACGTTCCTCGAGATCGTGGATCCGTATACATCATCGCGGATATACGAAGCGAAGGGCGCTGGGTAGGCTATTGGCAGGGCTGCCAAGTTCTTGGGCCGTGCTGATACCAGGTCGACGGGGGCGCAGCCCGCCGATCGGGCGCTTTCGACAGACGGGAAATCCGGGCGCAACCCCGCAAAGACGCGCGGTCCTTCGTGGCGCGTGAGGTGGATTTTATGGTTAATCGTCTATGAACGCCTCCCTTCTCCGTCTCCCGGACGCTTCTTCCATCGAGGCCATACTGGCTGACCTCGAACCGGCCTCGGCCGACGACGACCTCGTCCCTGCCCTCGCCCGCGCCTTCCCGGGATTTGAATTCAGCATGGCGCGCATCGACGACGATTACTGGCGGGACACGCGGTCGGTGTTTCGGCCGGATGGCACGCGCCTCGGCGAGCTGCGGCCGTGGATGACGGCCGAGCTGGCCAAAGAGCACGGCGATATCGATACGCTCTGGCGTCGTCTGAAAGAGACCGACCTGCAGATCACCGAATGGCGCGGCGCCAGCGCCTTCGTCTTCGCGCCAACCGGGCCGGCTGCCGCCGACTACATCCAGATCGCGCTCGGCCGTGAAAGCGAGTGGCAGGCCGGTCCGATCGTCAATCCGGACTATCGCCCGTTCGGCGAAGACGAACTGTTCGATCCAGGCTGGATTCGCCGTGACGGGTCGGCCGAGGCCAAGCGCCTGGTCGGACCGGTCTATCGGCTGCTTAATCGCGCCGGCGGCGCTTTCGTCTACGTCCGCAGCTTTCTCGATCGTTGTACCCGCGTCGAGCGCGAGCGCCGTGAGGCCAAACGACCCGAGATGGAACGGCGGGTCATCCGCGAGATCGGGCCGAGCGGCACGCGCGAGACCCCGTTCCTCGAAGCCGTGCCGGACTGGTTCGACCACGTGCCGCGGGAGATCCGCTTCTTTCAGGATTGGGAGGAATCGAGCGCGAGCGCGCACCGCGTCTTTGCGCATTGGGCGCTCGATATCCGTGACTACACCCATAGGGGCGAACGCGAGATTGGCTTCATTCCCCGGCCATTGTGGCCGCCGAAGGACCGGCTTCTGGCGACACCGGGGGTTTCCGTTCACCTCCTGATGGACCGGATCGAGGTGATCGACCGCGAGGTCGGCCTGCCTTTCGGCTGGTTCTTCCTGATGACCCACGGACGCTGGGTCGATCCCGACGTCGGCCTGGCGATTGCGGCCGGGCTGCGGGTGCAGCGGATACGGCTGCCGGACCAGGATGCGGCGGTGCTGCTGCGCTGGGCCGACCAGCCTTACGGCTTCTAGGAGCGCGCCGGTCATGGACGACATCAGCGCTCGCTCGTTGCTCGCCGATCCCGCAACCCGACGGGCGCTGCAGCTCGATACCCTGTCAGCGATTTTGCCGATGGAGCGGCGCGATCGGCTCGCCTAGCTCCTGACCGACGGCGATGTTGAGACGCTGAAGCACCTCGCGTGCGAGGGCATGGGCGAGAACAGTCTGCGGGCATTATCGTCAGATCTCGCCTACCTCGAGGCTTGGGCACAAGCTGCCACCGGCACGGCGTTGCCGTGGCCGGCGTCGGAAAGCTTAGCGCTGAAGTTTGTCGCACACCACCTCTGGGACCCCGCCAGGCGCGAAGCCGATCCCCAGCACGGCATGCCGCCCGACGTCGTGGCCGCCCTGCGCGAAAGCGAGATGCTGCGGAGCGACGGACCGCATGCGCCTTCGACGGTAAAACGGCGTCTCGCAAGCTGGGGGACCTTGCATCGGTGGAAAGGGCAGGAGGGTCCGTTCGCCTCGCCAAGCCTGCGCTCGGCGCTGCGGCTGGCCGTGCGCGCCAGCACGCGGCCGCGCCAGCGCAAGAGCAAGCGTGCCGTGACTCGGGATGTGCTGGATCGCCTCCTCGCGACCTGCGCGTCCGACCGTCTCGCCGACACGCGTGACCTCGCCATCCTGCTGCTCGCCTTTGCCTCCGGCGGGCGTCGCCGCAGCGAAGTGGCGCGGCTGCGGGTCGAGCAGCTCAGCAAGGAGCCGGAGGTGCTGCTCGATCCATGTGATCCGAAGTCGCTGACGTTGCCATGCTTGGCGATCCAGCTCGGTCGCACCAAGACGGGCGACGCCAGCGACGAGGGGAGGGTGTTTCTGGTCGGGCCGCCGGTCGAGGCGCTGCTCGAATGGCTGCACCGGGCGGACATAATGAAGGGTCCGGTGTTCCGGGCTATCGATCAGTGGGAAGCTATCGAGGAACGGGCACTAACGCCGCAGTCGATCAACCTGATCGTTAAACGCCGCTGTGCGATGGCGGGGTTCGAAGCCAGGGAGTTTTCTGCTCACGGACTGCGTGCGGGGTATTTAACCGAAGCAGCGCGACGGGGCGTTGCCTTGCCCGAGGCGATGCAGCAATCCCAGCATCGCTCGGTGCAACAGGCAGCCAGCTACTACAATGAGGCTGAGCGCAGTCAGGGGCGCGCCGCCCGCTTGGGAGTTTAGTCAGCGTACAACTCGCAGCGTGCCGCTGCTCGCTTCTAGTCCGAAGTTTGCACTTACAATCGGCAGAAAGCCGAATCGAATTCGTCGTCGCTTGGATAGAAATTTTACTTGCCGCGCTGTTCCCAAGTCGGCCTCGCTTATGATTCGATTCCGACGTCCCAGCGTTCGTCGGTCGCAGCAGTGCGTGTCCACTAGCGAAGCCGATTGCAAAATCCGCGAGTCGGATCAGTCGGTTGCTTGCTCGCTGGTGCAAACTTCGGTCCAGTATGTGACGAAACTTATTCGGGAAACGACCCCGCGGTCGTTAAGTTGTCAGCGTACAACTTCATACTTCCTAGGCTGATTGATATGCGACGACGCCGAGTGGTTTCGCAACACTCGTAGCGGTTAGCTTCTCGTTAACTCGATAATCCTTGCGGCGTCGAAAGAATCGGGCAATGACTCGCCGTCAGCGCTTTTTGAGACCAACTGCTAAAAAATTCGCAGATGCAGAGATCAGGAATGCCGACGTCGACTCAGACCCTGGAACAGAATGTCCGCGATCTGCGGTCGCTGATCAATGCGGACGCGGCGGAGCTATCGACGCGGTTGCGTGCGCAACAGCTTCGCGACTTTCCGCCCGCGGCCCAGAAGACCATACGCCGCTTTTCGCCGGCGGAAGCCGCGCGCTTTATCGGCATCGCCGAGGGCTATCTTCGGCAACTCGTATCGGAAGGGAAGGGGCCCCCCGCGCCACCCAACAGCCGTCGGAGCTATTCGATCGAAGACATCGACGCGCTGCGCGGGGACCTCGATAGCACCGGTAAAGGTGCCCGCCGATACGTCCCACACCGGCGCGACGCTGAGGCGCTCCAGGTCATTTCGGTAATGAATTTTAAGGGCGGTAGCGGCAAAACCACCACGGCCGCACATCTCGCCCAGTATCTTGCGTTCCGCGGCTATCGGGTCCTTGCAATTGACCTCGATCCGCAAGCGAGCCTCTCGACACTCTTCGGGCATCAACCCGAACTTGATGTCGGCGAGAATGAAACGATCTACGGCGCCATTCGCTACGACGCCGACCGCCGGGAAATGCCGGAGATCGTCCGCGGCACCTACATTCCGAACCTACACATCGTTCCTGGGCAGCTCGAACTCATGGAGTTCGAGCATGAGACGCCCAAGGCGTTGATAGCACGAGAGAGCAACGATTCACTGTTTTTCGCTAGGATCGGCGAAGCTCTGGCCCAAGTTAGTGATGCCTACGATGTCGTGGTGATCGATTGCCCCCCGCAACTCGGTTTCCTCACGCTCTCCGCGCTATGCGCAGCGACTGCAGTCCTGATCACAGTGCATCCCCAGATGCTCGATGTGATGTCGATGTCTCAGTTCCTCAACATGACGGGGAGCCTTCTCGACGTCGTCGCGAACGCCGGTGGCGCCACCCAATATGATTGGATGCGCTATCTGGTCACTCGCTATGAGCCTAGCGATGGGCCCCAGACGACGATGGTCGGTCTGATGCGCTCTATCTTCGGCTCGCGCGTGCTGACCCACCCAATGGTAAAGAGCACCGCGGTTGCCGATGCCGGCCTCACCAAGCAGACCCTCTACGAGGTTGAGCGGCAACAGTTCACCCGAGGCACCTATGATCGCGCCATCGAAGCGCTCGATCTCGTGAACGGGGAGATCGAAGGCCTGATCAAACAGGTCTGGGCTAGGAGCTGACCATGGCGCGCAAGATCAACTTCGATCCACCCACCGCGGATGCCTCGGCGCAGCGAGCAGAAGTGCACGAAGCAGCCCCGCAGCGCTCGCGACCTCTTCTCGGACTTGAACGCCCGATCAAACAATCGAGCGCCCTCGGGGCAATATCGCACTCGCTGGGCGGTATCTCCGAGAAGGTCAAGCGCGCGGAAGAAATCGAGCAAAAGCTCATCGAAGGCCAGGTCATTGTCGAACTCGACCCCGGGCTGATTGACAACTCGTTCGTGCCCGACCGCATGGAGGCTACCGAGGAGCAAAACGCCGCCTTCCGCGAGCTTATCCGCGAGCACGGGCAAAACCTCCCAATTCTGGTTCGTCCGAAACCCAATGGCGCTGAGCGCTACGAGGTCGCATTCGGCCATCGCCGCCTGCGGGCGGCCCGCGAACTCGGCATAAAGGTGAGGGCGGTAGTTCGCTCCCTCACTGATGAGCAACTCGTCATTGCGCAGGGCCAAGAAAACAGCGGCCGCACCGATCTGACCTTCATCGAGCGCGCACGCTTCGCAGCGCGGCTCGAGGATCGGAAATTCTCCCGCGAGATCGTCATGGCGTCGCTCAACGTCGACAAGGCTGCGCTCTCGCGCCTCATAGCCATTGCGACCAGAGTCCCGGCTCCGGTCATCGACGCCATCGGGCCCGCGCCAGCCTTCGGCCGCGTGCGCTGGCAAGAGCTGACCGACCTCTTGGAGCGAGATCACAATCGTGCCCGCGCACTTGAGATAGTCAAAGCTCCGACATTCAGAGCGTTGGACACCGACAAGCGCTTCGAGACGCTCGCAGATGGCCTACGCGAAAAGACGTCCCGCGCCCGCGCCGAAACGTGGGCCGCCAAGGATGGAACGCACGCCGCGAAGGTCTCTCGCGCCGGAAAGAAACTTGCTCTGATATTCGACGATCGCGTCGCTCCGAGGTTTGGCGACTTCGTCCGAGAGCGGCTGCAAGCCCTTTACGACGAATTCAAAGCCGCCGACCCACCGGCATAACCGAACTTGCCTGGTCGGAATGAGCCGGCCGGATCAAGACCACCGCAACTACGTCGGAGAACCATAGGCAAAAGAAAAAGGCCCCCGTCACGTCGCCGTTCCGGAAGCCCCTTCTTTGTATTAGCATTCAAAGAATCGCACTTCCGCGAATCACTGTCAAGCGTTCTGGCGCCGTTTCGGCGAGCGGATTTTCTTTGCCCAGCTGAGGCAAAGACATGCAGTCACATCCACCAACGACGCCCTTTGGGCGGCGGTCGCTGACGCTTGCCCATGTGGCAAGCCAGATGGTCGCAACGGCACGCCCCCCCGAAAAGATCGTGCACAAATGGAAGATCTTCCACGCCATCTGCACGGCACGGCCGCGCCTTGGGGTGTCGGAGCGTTCGCTCTCCGTATTGAACGCGCTCTTGACCTTCCATCCCGAGACCGCGCTGACAGGGGAGGATGATCTGATTGTCTTCCCCTCGAACCATCAGCTGACCCGGCGGGCGCACGGCATGCCGGCATCGACGCTGCGGCGCCATCTCGCTGTGCTGGTCGACGCGGGGCTCATCGTTCGGCGCGACAGTCCAAATGGCAAGCGGTATGCGCGGAAGGACGATGCCGGCGAGATTGAACTCGCCTTCGGCTTTGATCTGTCGCCGCTGGTCGTGCGCTCTGAAGAGTTCGAGAGCCTGGCGGCGGATATCGAAGCCGAGGCCCGCGCACTCAAGCTCGTACGAGAGCGGATCACGCTGTGTCGGCGCGACATCGCGAAGATGATTGCAACGGGCATCGAGGAAGCCGTCCCAATGAAAAGGGGAGGGCAGGGGCCTGCCGATTGGCAGGTCGTGCACGCTGCCTTTCGCGCGATCGTTGATCAGATTCCGCGCACGGCTACGCGCCAGGAGCTCGAGCCGATCGCCGACGAGTTGTCCCAGCTAGCCGACGACGTGCTCAATCTTCTGGAAGAACATATCAAATCCAAGAATCCGAGCGCCAATGAGTCCCATTCTGAGCGCCACATACAGAATTCAAAACCAGACGTCCCTATTGATCTTGAACCTGTCCTTCAAGAAGGCAGGGCGGCAGGAGCTGAGCCCAAACCTCAACCCTCGCGAGTCGGGGAGGGAACGTATCCGTTAGGAATGGTCCTGAGTGCGTGCCCCGACATCGTCGATTATGCGAAGGGTGGGGTTTCGAACTGGCGCGATTTCCTGGCCACAGCGGCCGTTGTACGATCGATGCTGGGGATCAGTCCGAGCGCCTGGGAGGAGGCTCAAAAGGTTATGGGCGAGGTCCCCGCAGCCATCGTCGTCGCGTGCATCCTGCAGCGCGGGACGGCGATCAATTCCGCCGGCGGTTATCTGCGCGGTCTGACGCGAAAAGCCGAGGTCGGCGAATTTTCGCTTGGCCCGATCCTGATGGCGCAGATCAATTCTCGCCGGCGAGACAAGCAGCGGGCGTGAAGCGATGAGGCGCCTTTCCCAGACCTTGCCTTTTTCGTGCGATCGAAATACCCCCACTAAACCAGCTGCTGCGCTGTGTCGACGCAAAGCCGTTCGGAGAGATCGTCATGGCAAAGCACCCTCCAATCATCCTCACGCCGTTCTTCCAGCCTCGTGATGAAGGCGCCGCGGAGCAGCGGATGTACGTGGCGGGGTTCGCGGACGAGGCGGGTGAGGCCTGGGGGACGCTGGTTCCGTTGGATGCGGAGATGGTCGAGCACGCCGTTCTGAGACAACAGACATTCACCGTCTGGTGCAACTCCGACGGTCGCATCCAACCGCAGCCGAGCAGCGACAGTCTTTTTGAAGGGCTTCTTGAGAAAGGCCAATTGAGGGAGACGCCCCTTGATGAACTCGTCGCCGATGCCATCGAGCAGGGCAAGAATGAACCCAATGATGACATCCTCGATATGTTCGAGACTCTGCATGAGCGGCTGTTGCGGGCAGAGGGCATGGTCGCTGACGAGATCGTCGCGGCGCACGCGATGACTCTTCGCGGCGGGCGTGCGCGGTTTCATGCTCCGGGGTGAGCCTGTACTAACGCGAGGCTCCGCAGCATCACCATGGTTGCCCATGCTCTGGCGACCGAGTCGGCCGCCAGCTTGCGCGTGGACGCTAGGATCTCTTGGCGCCTCGCAGGGGGCGAGTGGACGCGGCGGACGAGATTGCATCCACATGGCGGGTACGTCGCCATGCCGCGTCGTCGATCTTGCGATGGCGACTTCGACAGGTGCGTCGAGATTGCTGACAGCGATGATGTCCATTTGCGGGCGATGACGCGCTCGTCTAGGTGGCCATACTTAAGGTAAGCCGCATTTTGCTGCCACGCCCCTTGCCGGAGATCCGAATGGTCGAACGGATTAGGGCCGCCTGTCTTCATTCCATATATTTTCGCGACGGGCGCACCCATCTGCGTCCTCGATAGAGGCTGGTCTGACCGAAGGCCGATCCCGCTTCGCGGGCTCTCGATCTTGTCCCCGCAACGTCCGTCCCCGACTTTCTTCCCCTGGCGCTGCGCGCCATTCCTCGCGGTCCAAGAAAGTCGCGGCCGGCCGCCCTCCATTTCATTTCGGCCCTGTGGGTGCAGGTCGATCGCCTCCGGTCTCACGACCGCCATCGAGGTCGCGATAGGCGCGGCACGAGAAAACCAAGGGAATGCGACAATGGCTACCATCGGCACCTTCACCTCCACGGGCAATGGCTTCTCCGGCGCGATCAAGACGCTCAACCTCAACGTCAAGGCCAAGCTGATCCGCGTCGAGAACCCGTCCGATAAGGGACCGCACTTCCGCATCTACTCGGGCAACGTCGAGTTAGGTGCGGCCTGGCAGAAGACCGCCAAGGACACCGAGCGCGACTACCTCTCCGTCAAGCTGGACGATCCGAGCTTCCCCGCTCCGATCTACGCCACCCTGACCGAGGTCGAGGGTGCGGAAGGCCTCCAACTGATCTGGTCCCGGCCGAACCGGGACTGAGGCCCAACCAGTGGGCTCCGCCGCAAGGCGGGGCCTGCTCCCTTCGACAGGAGATGCGATCATGACCATTGACACCCTTGAAGAATTGCGCGCCGAGCTGCGCGAGTGCGTATTCACGCCAGCGGAGCGCAAGGCGCTCGAAGGCGAGCTGGCCGAACTCATCCGCCGACGCGACGAAGCGCTCGCAGCCGAGGAGGGGGCATAAGCCCCCTTGTCTTGCGATTTACGACGCACCGTCGCTCGGGGCCGCTCCTCCGTTCAGGACATCCTTGATGGCTTTGGCAGGAGTAAACGTCAGCTTCCTGGAAGCTGCGATCGCAATCGTTGCGCCGGTGGACGGATTGCGGCCCTCACGAGCGGGGCTATCCTTGACCTTGAACTTGCCGAAGCCTGGAAGGCTCGTCTCGGTCCCGCTTACGGCCGCATCAGCGATAGCCTTGAACACGCTATCGACGATGGTTTTCGCCTGAGCCTTTGTTAGGTCGTTCTCGGCTGCAATCTTTTCGGCAATCTCATTGGCAGTCGTCATGAGACGAGCTCCGTCTTGTTTCGATTTGCTCGTCTGACATCAACGCCCTGGAACAGATAGAGCCCGCATCACAGCGCAGAGCCGTAATCCCCGAAAAATTGTCAGACTATGACAGGTTTCCGTCCGCTGCAGCGTAACCGCGTCTCCGCTTGGTACGCTCCAGCCGTCCGAACGCTTCGACCGCCTCTGCACTGCCATCGAAGGTCTGCATCATGGTCTGGCCATTCGCGCCGATCCGGCTCCAATTGCGGATCAGCGACATTCCCCCGAACAAGGTCGGCTGCGTGGACAACGCATAAACCGCCACATATTGTGCGCGGCATCGATGCGGCGCAGATGAAGCGGTTCTGGTTCGGATTTCGGCACGGACGGATTCTCGCTTCCTAGGGAAGTGGCGTCCAATGAGTTTTATGAATCGACGGGGCAGTTCGATTCATTTTATCGATGGGTCCATTGCGCCAGAAATTGACGCGACCCGTCCTATTGCCGGATTGAATCTCTCCTCGATGGAGACGTCCCCACCGGGGCCGCGCGTCGCAATACCTAGCTTGCAAGCGCCAGTCCTGATCACAAGAGCGGCCTGCAAGAGATCGGCTCTTAATTCAAAGCTTCCTGCGGCTCTTACTGCCTTGCCTGCTTGGGCGAGTCCTTCGGGGACTGCTCTACTCGCGCCGCCGCGGCGACGCTCCCGGAGCCCGCAAGTGGTCTCCACGCCTTCGCGTGACGATCCTCTCGCGACCCCGTCGCAGAGCGCCCAGCAACGAGCACAATCCCAGTCTCGCGTCCCAGAGTTTCCTTCGATGGTTATGGACTGACCTGACTCTTCTGGCAGGGGATTCTCCGGGTGAATTTCAGGATCGTTCCGGTGATCGGATTCGCGATCGCTGTTGGTTCAAACCAACATCCGCCATGACATGATGGACCAAGATATGACCCCCGCGCCGTTAGACCTTTTTCGGACCTTAAGATGAAGACCATTGTCATCAATAATCAAAAGGGCGGGGTCGGCAAGACGACGCTTGCAGTGCATTTGGCCTGGTTCATGGCGGAAGCGGATCTCCGCGTTCTCGTAATCGACGTTGATGCGCAGAGCAATGCGTCGGATACGTTGAGGCACTACGCTGGTTCAACGTTAGCCGCGGATCTGTTCAAGCCGGGGATACGGGTCGTGCCTCGGGAAGACGAGGCCTAACGCTCGCGCCAGCCGATAGCTCGCTGACCGATCTCGATCGCAGCAGCGCGACCGCCATAACGACTCTGCAGGAGAACCTCGCTATCGCGTCGGATCAGTTCGATGCCTGCGTCATCGATGCGCCACCATCACTTGGACTTCGCAGTGTCGGTTGTTTGGTTGCAGCGTCGCATGTGCTCGCCCCCATCTATCTAGAGGACTATTCGATTAAGGGCGTCAAAGGTCTGATGCAGACCGTGATCGGCGTGCAGAGGCGCTATGGCCGCCAGGATACGAAGTTCCTCGGGTTGTTGCCTTCTAACTTCAACACGAAGTCGCCCCGTCAAGAGCTATGGCGGAATCTGGGTGATGACGGTGTGAGGAAGGCGGCGTATCGAGGCGGGTGACGAGCCTGCCAGAACCTCTCGAGGAGAGCGATACGCCATGACCGAGACT
>NZ_JASAUS010000193.1:0-11186 GCF_029953005.1 Bradyrhizobium sp. Mp27
TGAAGCTCTTGCCCGGGAAACAAACTCAAACTAACAGTCCCTTGTCCTGCCTCGCGGGTGGAGGAATTTGACTGACCACACCCGGAGGAATTTGAAGTGACCCGCGGGGATACGGTCTGTTTCTTCGATCTTTGCAGACGAAAGCTGGGCGATGGCTGTCGCCGACGCCGAGGCTTTCAGCCACGCGGATGTCTGCGAAATGATCGCGGGCTTCAACTCCCTTTAGGAACTTCAGCAACAAGCCCTGCGTTTTCCCGAAAAGGGAGATCTCACATGGTGGGAATGACGGAGCAAGACATCAGGAATCGAGCTTACCTTCTTTGGGAGAAAGCGGGCCAACCGACAGGGCAGATGGACACCATCTGGTACGAGGCTGAGAAGGAGCTTATCGCCGAGCGCAAAGAGCAGGGAGACGTGCCGTCCTACCTACCCAACATGGCGGCTGGCTGACCTCACAGTCATTGTAAGAACAGCGGCCCCTAGCCCCTAGGCGATGATCAGCACGTAGCCCCAAACGATGTAGCATCGGTGGTACGCCCAATGATCTCGTTGGCCATGCGCCGGCGACGGCCGGCGTACTGAGGCGGTCCTTAGTCTTCCTCAGGGAGCTGCTTAATGAGCGCTTTTTGAGGTTCATGGGCGAACAGAATTGGCCATATGCCGGTCCTCCGAAAACGAGCGCAAGGCCAAGCTCGGCAAGCCGCTACGCTGGCGGCCCATGGCATCTTCGTGGCGCCATTCGAGCCCGGCCCGATCGGTCCGGATCTGTTCGATGCGGCCTGAAGCATGAACTCGAGGAATCGTTTCCAAGCACCGCGAAAGGAGCTGTCGGCCGCGGACCTGCGACTGGATCAAGGTCAAGAACCGGGCGCCTCCGCGTATGTCGCGCCGGTCGAATAAAATAGGCCCGCTGCAGGATTCGCAGCGCGGCCTCGTGGTGCGTTTAAAAGCACATCGCCCCACCCCGGTGGGCAACGCCTGATCTCCCAACCAGGCGCGGCGGTTTCGCGGCAATTCGGCTCTGACAAACTAAGGCCCCGCGGAGTGACGCTCCGCGGGGCCCCCGGCTCTTAAAAAGTCTACACGTCTTGACCCGACTAGTCGATGATCTTGACTACGCGACGCGTGCGCGGTTCGACGATGACGCGGCGATCATTCACGACCGCGTAGCGATACTCGGTGTAGTTCGGCACCGGGCGCAAGACCACGGTCGGGGGCAAGGGCTCGCCGACGACGACGCGCTCGTGGATCACGACGGAGTCGTCGCGCGGGATTCCGCCGAGCACGGCATTCGGAATTTCGAGGCCGGCGCCAACGGCCGCACCGACCGTACCGCCGACCATCGCGCCAACCGGGCCACCGATGTCGCCACCCGCACGCGCGCCGTCCCTGGCGCCCTGTTCGGTCGTCGACTGAGCAAAGGCTGCACTCGACGCCAGCAGCGACACAGCAGCCAACGAAATCGCAAGACGGGTTTTCATGTCCACACTCTCCAGTGTTTGTTGATGCGCCATCAACCGCGGGGCCGGAGCATTGTTCCGGTTCCCCATGATGAAAGGCACGTCTGGAGAATGTTACCACGTAAACAGTTCAGGCCGCAGCGATCTTGCGCCCGCCATCAGTTCCAGTGCGCGCACCATCGCGGAATAATCCCAGGCCTTACCGCCATGCGCGGCGCAGGACGAGAACAATTGCTGCGCCACCGCCCGTGCTCGGCAGCGACAGGGCGAGCGTGCGCGCCCTCCCCGGCCGACAGCGGCAGCACGCCGCCGGCCAAATCAATTCGCCCGACCAGCGAATGGCTCCTCTAGGAACGTTGGGTTATTCCCCCATTGAAAGCAGCGGAACGACATCATGGTCCGTGACCTTTTTCTCCTGCTCGCCGTTTCAATCGTATCGAGCGTGCTTATTCGGAAATTCGAAATCGCGGTCATGGCATCCGCGAGGTGAAGCGTCACTCCTCTTGAATGCCGCTCTGGATTTGCAGCCGACGACTGAGTTCAGTCCGTATATGAGGACAGAGCGCTAGCGCGCGACTGCAGAAGGAATAAGGTCCCTCCAGCGGGTGATCAGGGTTGTTGCCGTCCATACCTCGGAGCGTTGGTCCGAGGACGTCTCGGAAGACGTCGCCCGCGAGCTCCAGCGCCGCTGCCATTTACAGCTCACGGATGTCCCCTCTCACCTGCAAGAGTTCGTCGATCGCCACGCCGCCCAGGACACGCGGCAGTTCAGCCTGCGGCTCGTCTAGTCATGGCGTTTCAAGGGAAGCCGGAGGCGATCGGCATCAAGGCCAAGTTTCCCGGCTTTGTCGAACCTGAGCTGGCAACTACGATCGAACGAACTCCGTCCGGGGACCGGTGGATTCACGAGATCAAGTTCGATGGCTACCGGGTGCAGGTCCATCTCGCCAACGAGGCAGTCAAGGTTTTCACCCGTCGCGGTCACGACTGGACCCATCGCTTTAAAAATGTCGCCGACGACGCGTGGCACATAAAGGCCTCGATGGCGAAGTCGTCGCACCAGCCGTCGATGGGACGACGGATTTTTCCGTCCTTCAAAACGAGCTCAAGGGCAATTCTACCAACATCGTCCTGGTTGCATTCGACCTGCTCTATCTGAATGGCTACGATCTACGGAAGCTGCCACTCATCGAGCGAACAACCCATCTCAAGAAGATCATTGTTAGTAGCGACTTACAGTTCAGCGAAAGCTTCGAGGTTGACGGCAAGGAGATGTTCGCGCACGCCTGCAAGGTTGGGCTGGAGGGCGTGGTATCGAAGGTGCGCGACAGCGTCTATGTCAGCGGCCGAGGCAACAGCTGGGTCAAGAAGACCTGCGCCCCGCGCGAGACGCTGACGATCGCCGGCTTCGCACTCGACGAGGGCAAACGGGACGGGATGTATCTCGCGCGGCGCAAAGGTGACGACGTGATTTATGCCGGAAAGGTCGACCACGGCTTCGCAGAGTTGCGGAAAAAGCTGCAACCGCTCGTTCGCAAAACCCAGCCCTACGCCAAAAGGAATCGCCCGCAAGGGCATCTGGGTTGAACCGAAGCTGCTGGCCGAAATCGAGTATCGCGCTACGTCCGCCGAGGGAAAAAGTGCCGCACCCGTTCTTTAAGGGGCTGCGTGAGGACCTGTAGCCGGGGAATTCGGCCACCCATTCTTTTCATCCCCTCCCACATTGGCAACGATGTGGGGCTTCTCCAATGGATTAGGAACGAAGCGCAGGAGCGTGGCTTGATCGCTAAAGGAGTCACGCCATGAAACCCTCAGGCACTGCACTTGTCTTGGCTATCGTCATCCCCTGCGCAGCGTTCGCCCAAGGTGGGGGCGGAGGCGGTGGTGGTGGAGGTGGAGGCGGTGGGGGAGCGGGTGGAAGCGCTGGCGGTGCGGCGTCCTCCGCGGGTACGGGAGGTTCGGGCGCAACATCTCGGTCCGGCGCGGGAGCAGCGGGTACGGCGAACTCGGGCGCAACGGCAAACCCGCCGGCTGCCGCCCCCAATGCAAATACCAATTCAACAACGGGCACGACCAATTCGATAACCGGCATCGCCAATGGCACTGCCTCGCCTCAATCCGGGCCCAACCAGGGAAATGGTGAGCGGACCGGCGTCGTAACGAGCCCCGGCACTAATGCCGCAGGAACAGCAGTTCGTCGGGCACACCCGCCGCCAATACACAGGGGGCCGCACCCGCGGGCGGAATCGGCCGGCCAACAACTACTGATCAACGGGACACCGACGCCAAGATCGACCAAGAGAACACTAACGTCGACCGAACAGTGAAAAAGATTTGCAAAAATTGCTGAGGTCGATTGCATCCATCGTCGTGGCTTTCGCTCTTGTCGCCCAATCGGCGCACGCAAAGAGCACGCGGCTCCCCAATCGTCAGAGCGTCTCGACAGTGATCCAACCCGGCGCCGTAAATCCTCCTGCCGAACGGCCACGCGATCCGGCCGACATCGCGCTGGACAAGAAGATCAAGAGTATATGTCGCGGCTGTTAACCGCCAATCGCGATGCAAAGGGGAGACACACATGAAACCGATTCTCTACCAACACGAACTCGCCGAAGAACTCGAGAAGCGCCCCGGCGTTGCCGGCCTCAAGCTGATCCGTGTGAAGGGCTACATTCCAAGCTGGGAGCTCGGCGGTATTCGGCAAAAGCCGTTGGATGAATCCGCCGAGGCGGCATTCGGCGACGAGGTACACAAGCTCCAGGACGAATACGATATGGCTTAGCTAAACCTGGGCCGCCTTCGGTTCTCAGGTGCACACGAGAAAACGGCCTCAGCGGCACCGGGGGGATATGCTGAGGCCGGATCAATGTCTCCCAAGGCGGGAAGCAAAGCTTCCAGACTAACGTCCTGGTCTCATCACTACCTTGATGACGCCGGCCTCTTTGTCACGGAATTTCTGGTACATCTTCGGAGCGTCTTCGAGGCTGGCCGGGTGTGTCACCACAAAGCTCGGATCAATCTCGCCCGCAACGATCTTGGCGAGCAGTGGCTTGGTGTATGCCTGGACATGGGTCTGCCCGGTCTTGATGGTCAGTCCCTTGTTCATGGCGGCCCCGAGTGGAATCTTGTCACCCATTCCGACATAGACGCCCGGAATTGAGACGGTGCCCGCCTTGCGACAAGCCATGATGGCCTGGCGCAGAACGTGGACACGGTCAGTTGCCAGGAATGTTGCAGCCTTGACCTTGTCGAGCACCGCGTCCGCCGAGCCGTGGCCCGATGCTTCGCAGCCGACGGCATCGATGCAGCTGTCGGGACCGCGCTTGTTGGTTCGCCGCATCAATTCCTCATGAACGTCGGCTTTCGAGAAATCGATGATTTCGGCACCCCCGGCTTCGGCCATTGCCAGACGCTCCGGCACTTCGTCGATGGCAATGACGCGCCCAGCTCCGAGCATGAGCGCGGAGCGGATCGCGAACTGGCCGACAGGACCGCATCCCCAGATCGCGACCGTGTCGCCCGGTGCGATCTGCGCATTGAGGGCAGCCATGTAACCGGTCGGGAAGATGTCGGACAGGAACAGCGCCTGCTCATCCGTAATGCTGTCGGGTATCTTGATCGGACCGATATCCGCCATGGGCACGCGCAGATACTCCGCCTGTCCGCCCGAATAGCCACCGAGCATGTGGCTGAAGCCAAAAAGTCCAGCGGGCGATTGGCCCATCGCCTTGGCCGCAATCTCCGCGTTCGGATTGGTGCGGTCGCAGCAGGAGAACAGTCCTTGCTGGCAGAACCAGCAATCGCCGCAGCTGATCGTGAAGGGAACCACGACGCGGTCGCCGATCTTCAGGGTCGTCACTTCCGATCCCAATTCGATCACCTCGCCCATGTTTTCATGCCCGAGGATGTCACCGCTCTCCATGGTCGGCTGGTAACCGTCATAGAGATGCAGGTCCGAGCCGCAGATGGCGCAGGCGGTAATCTTGATGATCGCGTCACGCGGATGCTCGATCTTGGGGTCCGGAACTGTGTCCACCCGGACGTCACCTTTGCCGTGCCAACAGAGTGCACGCATGGTCAAATCTCCATTTTTGGGGACGGCATGCGCATCTAGTCATGTCGTGCAGACGCAACAGGGGGAAGGGAGGGATGTTCCTAACCCTTCGACGAGCTGCAAAAGAAGAGTTGGCGCGCTCGCGGCCCCGGCGTCAAATGATCAAGCGAACTGCCGCCGGCCCAATCTGTTGTGCGGCGGATCTACGCTCGGCTGAAGCGGAAAAGGTTCGCTTGCGACCACCTCTTCTGTCAACACATTGAAGCGTACCAGCTTCGTTGGGCCAAACGCAGTTGAGATAGCGACGTCAGCAGCATCTCTTGCGCGAGCGATGACGATGCGGCCGATGCGGGGATGGTTGTGCCTACCGTCGAACGTGCACCACTTCCCGCCAATGTACGCTTCAAACCAGGCGCTAAAGTCCATAGGCGCCGAATCAAGCGGTACCCCAATGTCACCCCGATAGCCCGTGCAATAACGCGCCGGGATGTTCAAGCACCGGCACAGTGCAACGGCCAAATGAGCGAAATCTCGGCATACCCCGACGCGCTCTTCACTGCCGGCCTTCAGCCAGGCAAGACATCCGGCGGCGGACCTTCGCCGCTGTCTTGCAACAATTCCTGCTCAGCTGCGTACCAGAAACGCTCCATCTCGCCATCCGGCTTGCCTGCCTCTTCCCACAGTTTGAATGCACGCGTCCTGATTTCTTCTTCGGAAGGTCCAGCCATCGGTGAGCTCCTTTGCTGCGGGTGAAATGCAGTGAAAAGGCCGGAGTTCCAGGGCGGACACGGTCGCGCAGGAGCGCCGACCGGGCTCGAGCTCGCCCATCCGCTTGCAGTCTCGACCGTATCCGCCAGCCTGCCTTGATCGAAGCTGACAACGATCACGAAGCTCTTTTCCCGGCCGTGACAAGTTCGAGAACCAAACGCGCGTTCTGAGGATAGGAACGTGCGCTTCGACCCGGGTTTGACTAGTAGAAACAACAGCGAGAGCGAAAATGGGAAACAGCGGCGTCGGAATGCTTCTTGGCGATACCTCCGTGACAGCTCTCTGGATGATGTTTTTGGGTACTTTCATCCTAGGTGCGGCTATCCTGTATGGCGTCATGAAGTCAGGAAGGCTGCGCCGAAGCGAGCGGGCCCAGCTCGACCGAAACACCGAAGCAGCCCAGCGCCGGGACGACCCGCAGAAGAGACCCACTCTTTAACCGACGGCGCTCAAAAACATCGCTCTTTAGGAACCCTGACACTTTTGGACGAACGGCTAATGAGGTGTTTCTTATGGTGACGGAAAAGCTCGACGCTTTTACGGAAGCTCGCACCAGCCTCGAAACTAAGGGTTGAGGCGAGACTATAGGGATTGTCAATAAGTCACACGGCGGCGTTTGGCGGGCGACTTTTGCTACCCCCATATTCTGAAATGCAGATGCGCGAATTTTCGGGGGCCGCCGGTAGTTAGTGGCGAAGGTCGGAAGGATCTGACCCGCCCCTCCCCGGTCCATGCGCCTCAGATGCTAAGCGAGATTTGTCGACGGCACATGCCCCCTCAATCCTGCGGCGCGCCGCCACGTCGGGATCAGCATCCCTACACTTGTATACGTTCCCAGATAAGGTCGAGGGACGCGCCTCTACAAAGACATTGGCAGTCAGTTCAGAAACTTAACAGCGAGACGGCGCTCATCACGCCATACAACCGAGCAATCAATATCCAAGCCAGCACTTGGAACGCGCAGGCCGAAAGCCTCGGGCACGAGAGGCGCGCTATCGATTTGAACGATCGCAGAGGAATCCGTGAGGTGGCGGACCTTGCACCGCACAGGACAGCCGTCGATCAATATCTGCGCAGCATAGACATTACGTCGCCGCTCGTTTGCCACGACTCGCAGTCTCCCCCGCTACAGCGCGCGGGAGATACTGATCGGTGATTCCAGTCTCAAATGAGGCTAGACCATGGTTTCATTGCTAGGCCGTGAGCTGTTGCTGCAGGTCGGCGCGATAGCCCCTAGGCAGGTTGTCGTTTGCCAGTTCTGGCTTAGGTGGTCTGGCGTAATCTTGCAGCAGGCGCAAATCAGAGCGCCTTCCGGCGCGAGCTAGGCGGGACTCGATTGGGGGTGCGATGCATGGATTGTCTCGTGACGTGACGTTCTGGCCCTTGGTGTGGCCGATTGCCGGCTGCACACAGGGGAAAATAATCTGAAAACCTGCGGGATTTAACGTGCGACTGTGCGGCCGGTCGTTAAGGGCGATGGTGCCAGAGTGTGAACCGGCCCCTACCCGGTCATGCCGCGTCCATCTCAACCAAGCCGGCAATCGTATCGCCAACGATCATGAACAGCTTGCCGTGCAGCTCGGACGAGTCATCGAGCGCACGTACCCCGCAAGCAGTGGTGAGCCGACCGAAATGCGCTTGGCCCGCCTCTTGAAGTGTGGCGCTGTGCCGCTCCAAGAGGACGGCAACGCCGCCACGGTCGGTCTGTATCTCCAGCCAAGTGTCGTCGCCTCGCCTTTCCACCGCCGTAGATACGACCATCAGCGGCACGCCGCGCGGCACACTGATTTCAATGGCTGCCTTTCGGATCTTGCGGTCGTGCTCAGCGGCCTCGGTTGCGTCGACGGTATTGGAGCGGCGCCTCGACACTTCCTGCTCCTCCTTTTGCTCTGATGCCTCGGCCTTCGGCTTCACGCTGCGGTCGGCCTCGTCGTACTTCTCGGCAGCCAACTACTTCTCAAGTGGCATTAGAACTTTGGCTCTTGGAGGATGTCGAAGATTTCGAGCATGTTGCGCAAGGATAGCGGCACCTGAACACGTGGTCACGACCTGTGGGGCTGCTCTGTGATACTATGGAGGGCGGGCTGGCGCTCATCCATTGCAGGTCGAACCGGCCTGTCTAGACTGGTCCGGATCTGCCAAATCGATTCGAAGAGAAATGGCGAAGTCTTCAAAAAACTTGTTGTCGCGAAGAAGGGACGCGTGCCCTGGTAAGACGACGACGCGATAGGCTCTGGATGTTTCCGGGCGGTCGCAAGCGTGCAGGTGAGAGTGAAAGGACGTGTCTCCGCCGAGAGATCAGGGAAGAACTGCCGAAGCTCAAGCTGGGGCCGATGAAGCTCTGGAAAGAAGTGAAGTCAAAGAATCGTCGGTCCGGTCGCAAGATGAGTGATGCGATCTTCGTAGCAAAGAACGCGTCCGGCCCGTTGAAGATCGGCGACAAGAAGGAGATCGACAGGGCAGTCTGGTGCAAGCCACGAGGAATCAGGCTGACGCCGACTTCGCGTTACATTCGGGACAAGTTGTTTCCGAAGTGAACTTTTTCCACGCAGTCGACAAGTACAATTTGCAAAACGCCTTGGATGATCTCCAAAACGCGTTGGATGATCTCGAGGGTTAGTGGTCTGGCTTTTCGCGCACGATGACGCCGGTCTTGGGATCGGCATGAAATTCCATCTTCTGTCCATTCTTGATGCCTTTGCCCTCCCACTGGCCGTCGTCGGCTTCAAGCTTAGTGACCTGGGAATAGCCGAACTCGATAACCTTAGCCCTCACTTGCTCCATCGGCATCCAGTCAGGTCCGGGTTGATCGGCGCTTGCTGCTGAGGCCACGGCGAGGGAACCGATAACAAGAATTGTGGCAAGCTTCATTCTGACCCCCTCTCGTTAGAGCGTTAGCGGCGTTGACGAGAGCGCTGACATGGTTGTTCCCCTGCCACACTTTCGCAATTTCTCGCAAACACAATCACTGGAAAATGTTTCGGTTCCAAGCGCAGACGGCGCGAGATGCGAGCCCGCGCAGGCATCCGATGCGGCCTAAGGCGAAGTCCACCGGGTCAATCGCAGCCGCTTTGGCCGTATGCCGGCCGCTTCTGCTCTATCCCCAACTCCAGACATGTCGCTGTACTGCGGCAAATGTCGTGGTGGGCCAACAGGCGACATTCGAAGTAGACGAGACCTCTTGCAGCGGTCTGCCGGACGCCCAGCTCTTTGATCGCCAGAGCCGAAAGCTGCGCCGAGTCATGGACACCGCGACCTTGATGCAGTTTTTTTGCCATAGGTTCATCTGGACTGGAGGTTGTTGGAGTCAATGTCGGCGACGATAGATTTGAGCGCGCTGCGGTAGTGATCCTGCAGCATAGCGGGATCGAAATCGGCCTAGGTTCTAGCGTGAACCACCTCGCAGGTCGGGCGCAGCTCGACCAAGAGCAGCCAAACTATGCGAAGGAGGACCGACTCGACTTGGCCATGCGCTTTCCCATAGGCTGCTGCTTTCCATTAAAACTAGCGGGAAGCTAAAATGGCTGAAAAAATCGACGTCGAGATTGCCGGCAAATCGCAGTTTGAAGTCGCATACGAAATGGCGAGATTCATTCTCGTCAATATGGAAGGGCGTCAGGTGAAAAGCGTAAAGCGGCAGGAGCTCTTGCATTTGGTGGCTGACTGCATCGAGGCCTTGCGCGGCATCAAGGTCAAGGAGATTGTGAGCTAAAAAGTAAGGCTGGCACTCCTGCAGGGATTATCCATCCGATCTGTAGGGCCACGACACAATTCATCCGCAGTCGACTCGTGACGTTTCACCGCGCCTGCCGCATGCCATTTTGAAGTAAGCTGAGCACCTAGCGCTCTGAAGACGAGAGCCGGGAGGCGCCCATGGATGTCGCGGCGTGGCTGCGTGATCTGGGGCTGGGACGGTACGAACAGGCGTTCCGGGAAAACGACATCGACGCCGAGGTCCTTAGCGACCTCACGGCCGAGGATCTGATCGGGCTCGGCGTCGCCTCGATCGGCCATCGCCGCAAGCTGCTCGCCGCCATTGCCGCCCTGCGCCCCGGCTTAATTTCGGCGACCGGCCCCGCTACCGCCGCACCCGCTGCTCTCTCCGGGAAGGCCTCACTTGCACCCGAAGCCGAGCGCCGCCAGCTCACCGTGATGTTCGTCGACCTGGTCGACTCGACCGCGCTCGCGGCGCGGCTCGATCCGGAGGAAATGGCGCATGTCCTTCGGACCTACCACAGCGCAGTGGCGGGCGCGATCACGCGGTTCGAAGGGCACGTGGCGAAGTACATGGGCGATGGTGTGCTGGCGTATTTCGGCTATCCGCGCGCCCACGAGGATGAGGCCGAACGCGCGGTCCGGGCCGGCGTCGCCGCGGTCGCGGCCGTTCACTGCCTGGGATCGGCGCATGGCGAGACGCTGGCGGCCCGGATCGGGATCGCGACCGGCCCGGTAGTTGTCGGTGAGTTGATCGGGAAGGCGCGGCGCGCGAGGAGACGGTGGTCGGCGACACGCCGAACCTCGCGGCGCGGCTGCAAACCCTGGCAGAGCCGGGCACCATAGTGATCTCCGCCCGGACCCGGGAGCTCATTGGCGGGCTGTTCGAGCTCGCCGAGCTCGGCATGCAGATCTTGAAGGGATTTCCTGTTCCGGTGCGGCCGTGGCGCGTGGTCGGAGAAGGCAGCGCCGAGAGCCGGTTCGAGGCGTTGCACGGCGCAGGACTGACGCCGCTTGTCGGTCGCGACCATGAGATCGGCCTGCTGCTCGATCACTGGGAGCGAGCCAAGGAGGGTGAAGGCCAGGTGGTTCTGCTGACGGGCGAGCCTGGCATCGGCAAGTCGCGCCTCCTGCGAGCGCTGCGCGGGCGACTTGAGAATGAGCCGCATACGCCCCTGAGCCACTACTGC
>NZ_JASAUS010000194.1:0-10985 GCF_029953005.1 Bradyrhizobium sp. Mp27
TGTTGAACGAGGACGAGCGCCGCTTGATGCCGTGCACGACATAGCCGAGCGACAGCAAATATTCGGCGAGATAGGCGCCGTCCTGACCGGTCACGCCGGTGATGAGAGCGACACGCCCCTTTGAGTTGCGAACCGTCATGGTCTTCCTTAGTTGCACCGGAAAGAGCTGCACTCTGAGAAATCATTGCGAAGCCGCTTCTCGAAAAGATCGATATGCGGATGCGCGCTCCATCGCAATTAAAGGATACGCTCGGCAAGCCAAGTCATACACCGGACTCAGGAAAACACACCATATACATTGATTTAGGTGGACTGAATGATGCCGGCGCATGAGCTTCAAAGATGAAAGTCGAGCGAACCCTCGCAACGGCGACGATCCCAAGCAGGCGGGATGGATGGTAGGCCCTGTTAGACGCGCTCGGGGGCGCTTTGCCTCCTCGCGATATTTCTGGGGTCCTTATCTTTCCACGCGCGCAGGTATGTTTTCCGTTTGGTCCCTCATGGCGCGGAAGAGTGACGTGGTGAGACTTCCGACTAGAAGACGTAGCCTTCGCGGCTCATAATCAGCGCCGCTTTGCTAATTGCGGGTAGGCAATGGACGGCCTGATGCAAAACAGAATGAGAAAGAAAGGCAAACGTTGGTATAGACTTTGTAACGTTTCGATATCGAAATCTTACGTTCGTACAATGGAGCTTTGATGCCAGTCCTCTAACTTGACCGGGCATAAGTTGCCTCTGTCCAATCATGAAAAGTCTCTTAAACCCTCATCGCAAGTGTGTTTCCAGCAAGTCGGGAGCAGCTGCGCAAAGAGATGAGCAGGGACTATGCGGAACGTGGGCAGATCTCATCTTTCTGTCTGAAATGGAGCGAAGCCCAGACGAAGCGTCACTCGCCCGGGAGAATGATTAGTGAGACGCGAGGACTCAGTTGTTGCCATATTGACCGTGCCCGGCAAGCTGGCATCGCTTCTCGCTTCTTCTGAGAACACAAACTGCGTCCTGAAATGGCTCCTCGGTGAGAGTGAGCCAAGCAAGATAACCTGCTTCACCGTAGGATAATTGGCTTTCCGTTCTGTTCGAATGCCCTCAATCTATGGAGCGAGACTATTTGATACATCTTGGCAGCGGCTTGTTGCGCCGGCGACAGTTAGTGAGGCCGTCGAGCGAGCCTGTTTGGGCGGACTTGGATGCGCCGTGCAGGCGCACTAGCGCATCTGATTCTGCTTCAGGCAGTCACGCCAATGGCGATGGCATCGCAGTGTTTCTTCGATCGGCCAGCCAAAAGCGGAATCTAGCTGGGCGAAGCGATGATGGCCGGGAGATCTAAATGAGGCCAGAGAATGCGGCGGTGATAAAGGCGCCCGCTGAAAATCCCGAACCTAAACCTGTTACCTTTGGGCAAACGAAGTTTGCGACGGTGCTCCTGTTGGAGGAACGTCAGACTTCTTGAAGCTGGGCTGCATGGATTGATATGTGTGGAATTGTTGGCATTTTGGGCCGTGGTCCGGTCGTTGATAAGTTGGTCGCGTCGCTCAGGCGATTGGAATATCGTGGCTACGATTCCGCGGGCCTCGCAACTCTCGAAGGAGTCCGGATCGAGCGCCGCCGCGCCGAAGGTAAGCTGAGGAACCTTGAGGAGCAGCTGCGCTATTGTCCGCCGTCGGGGCATGCTGGCATCGGTCACACCCGCTGGGCGACTCATGGAAAGCCGACCGAAAGCAATGCTCATCCGCATGCGACGGAGAATGTCGCGGTCGTTCATAACGGGATCATTGAGAATTTCCGCGAGCTGCGAGCCGAGTTGGAGCGGAATGGAGCCGGCTTTAACTCGGAGACGGACACCGAGGTAGTGGCGCATCTCGTCGATTCCTATCTCAAGAATGGCTACTCGCCGCCGGATGCGGTACAGGCGTCACTGCCGCGACTGCGTGGTGCCTTCGCGTTGGCATTCCTTTTCAAAGCGAACGACGATCTTTTGATCGGTGCTTGCAAGGGCTCGCCGCTCGCGATCGGACATGGTCGCGGCGAAGTGTATCTAGGCTCGGACGCAATTGCGCTCGCACCTTTGACCGACACCGTCACCTACCTTGAAGACGGCGACTGGGCCGTGCTTACGCGCGCAACGTGCGTGATTTATGGTGCAGACGGCTCTATCGTCCAGCGGGAAACATCAAAATCTGGCGTATCAGCGCTCCTTGTGGACAAAGCGAATTACCGCCACTTCATGGCCAAAGAAATTCACGAGCAGCCGACAGTGGCCGGCAAGACATTGGCGCATTATCTCGATGTTGCGGCCAAACGCGTCGCCCTGCCGCTCGCGTTGCCCTTCGACTTTAATTGCATTCAGCGCATTTCAATTACTGCGTGCGGCACGGCTAGCTACGCTGGGCACATCGCCAAATACTGGTTCGAGAGGCTCGCGCGTTTGCCTTGCGACGTCGATGTAGCCTCTGAATTCCGCTACAGGGAGGCGCCTTTGCGCCGAGGCGATCTCGCAATAGTCATCTCGCAATCGGGCGAAACCGCTGACACATTAGCTGCCTTGCGATACGCCAAGGGCAAGGGCTTGCATACGATATCTGTGGTTAATGTACCGACGTCGACGATTGCGCGCGAGAGCGAATCCGTTTTGCCTACCCTGGCAGGGCCAGAAATCGGCGTCGCTTCCACCAAGGCATTTATCTGCCAGCTGATGGTATTGGGGGTGCTTGCCGTCAGAGCAGCTAAGGAGCGGGGTAAGCTGTCTGAAATCGATGAATCGCAGCTCGTGCGCGAGCTCATTGAGGTGCCGCGATTGATTGCTGCGGCCCTGTTGGTCGAGCCCCAGATTGAGAAGCTCGCGCGTTATATCGCCGGCGCGAGGACAGTACTCTATCTCGGTCGTGGCACATCGGCCCCCTTGGCCTTGGAGGGCGCGCTCAAGTTGAAGGAAATTTCCTATATCCACTCAGAGGGCTACGCCGCCGGCGAGCTCAAGCACGGCCCGATCGCACTGATCGATGAGGCTGTGCCTGTGGTGGTGATCGCGCCTTACGACGAGGTCTTCGAGAAGACCGTCTCTAACATGCAAGAGGTGGCCGCTCGGGGCGGCAAGATCATCCTGATCACCGATGCGAAGGGTGCGTCTGAAGCGATGGTAGACACGCTCCTGACCATCGTGCTGCCGGCAATGGTCGCAAGCTTTACGCCGCTGGTCTATGCCATTCCGGTCCAGCTCTTGGCTTACCATACCGCGGTCGCAAGGGGGGCGGACGTGGATCAGCCGCGTAATCTTGCAAAATCGGTCACGGTGGAATGAGGCTGGAGAAGTTAGTATCAAAGCATTGAGGTCTCGGCCTCGAGCCATTCGGCGCGGGTTTGGTGGCCTAGGTTCTGCGGGGACGGAATCCGACAAGTTCCCAATCCGGGTCGCTCGTAGCTGTCGTGCGGTTTTGGTGAACTTAGCTGATGCTGCCATCAGCCTCGTATAGCAGAATCGACTAGCCTAGGGGCGATCCGGGATGTTGCACGACTGGGACGGCGTTCATCACGCCCGTCCACAGCCCTGTTGCCCTGGTCGCCATCGACCGGAACAGGTGGTCGTCATCGATCGGAAATGGTGGTCGCCATCAATCGGATTCACTGGTCGCCATGCCCCGGAGCGCGCAGCCTGACTTCGACGGCTCTGTACTTCGAGCGCTGTTTATTGAAACGAATACCGAAAGTCACGCGCGTGCCGGACACCAGATCAGCCCCTGCGCAGCCGCGAAGGTCCGATATGTGCACGAACAAATCCTTGCCGTCGCCATAGTCAGGCCGAATGAACCCCAGCCCTTTTCAACGCTGTACGACACTACTGTTCCGGTGCGCATGTTTGTTCCACGGTCTTGCGGCTCGATATCGCCGCCTACTACTCCGGAGCTGCGGGTGCACTTTCCGTTCCTAACTCGGCGGCGACGAGCGCGAGCGAAGATGAGCGCCACCACTTGAACATCCTGACTCACCTCGCCTCACAGCAAACCGGCGGGGCGGACCAGGCGCTAGAAGCGACGAGCCCGCCCCTAACATTACCGCATCTGGAGACTCGGTGATGCTGCCCAGGACCGAGCAAGGGTCGTGCCGAATCGAGAATCGGAGATTCTGCAGGCGCTTCGTGGCGGGCTACAGGGTCAAGGTGTTCGCTTTGGTCTGAAAACTGATGGCCGACGGGGGCACTGTCCGTCCCAGTTGGTCCCGCCGAACTTCGGACTGCAGGCTCACGCTCGCGCCGCCAAATTGCCCCGACAACGTGCTGCCCATCACGGCCCAGCGCATTCTCTTGCACGCCCGGCCTGTACGCGATGGCGGCATTCATCCGACCTGCTAAGCACACAGAAATTTCGCTGGCGTATTGAACAGCAGGCAAGCGGGCCTTTTAATCGATCGTCTCCCTTCGGACGCGCACCCGTTCTCCAACACGCTGTGCGCGATTGAGGCTCGAAAACTACGCAATCACGAGCTCGACCATCTCCATCTCAGAATCACTGAGCCTCACGAGGAGGAGCATTCGCATGGGTAGTCGAGCAAGTAGCGAAGCTGGACTGGGGTGATTGTCAGGCTTGCCAAAGGTGCGTTCACCTCGGAGGTAATAGAGCGCCATCGACCCTATTTCACGCTTGGCGAATTGCTCAGCTAGCCGCAGATGACGGCCCGCTCTAAATGATCTTATCTCTCAGCCTTTGCTGAACGATTTCGACCAGAACTGCTCCGCGAAATCCAGATGGCACTTCATCACGTCCGAGGGAGTTTTGGAATTGGCAAGATTCTTCAGAAGATTGACCTGAGCGTGCAGAGAGGAAGCAGCCAGCTTTGACCCGTCCTTCAACGCCGCAGCGAACAGGTCTGTTGTCTCTTCGAGGGATTTTTTCCATTCCGGAGACGCAAATGAATGGCTTGATGCAGCCCTCGCTGATTCTCCAACATCGTGCGTGGTGCCTCCCGCTTCAGAGGCTGAAGCCTGGGCGGCCCGTTCGGGCTCTGGATGGGTCTTCCGTTCGCGTTTCTCGTATTCGGGACCTCTCGCGGTCATTCAACGTCTCTCCGTCTAAACAGGATCGCAGCTCGCTGCGTGGTCTAGATCCGACCAAGAGCTTCGGAAAGTACCACAACCGGCAACATGTCGAACCTATCTCATTTGGTAGCACTTGCTCATCGGGATTGCTTAAGCGGATATCCGCACCATTTGCGGGGTATGCGAACGACCGCGAGATTTGACTGAGAATTTCCTGCACGGCATGAAGAAAGTTGGTGGCAAGGAAGTCGAGAAGGACCGCGTTCTAACACTCGACGAACTGAAGCCTTCTTTGCGATCCTCAACGATGAGGAAGCGGGCATCACGGATGGAACGCGCTTGGCGCTGAAAGTCCGTATTGCTGACAGCCCAGCGCCGGGGCGAAGTCGCGAGCATGATGCGTTCCGAGCTTCACGGCCTACACGGGGAAAAGCCCCACTGGATCATTCCCGCTGTACGGACGAAGAACAAGAAAGCGGAGCACACAGTCCCGCTCTTCCCGACTGCCGTCAAGTTGATCGAGGCGGCCTTGGAGATCGGCAAGCCAGAGAAGGGAGAGGACCAAGGCAACAGACCCGTCGTTGCCAGTCGCTTCGAAAGCGTTGGGGTGCTTGCGAGCCACTGTATGAGCCAGGCTGTGCGGCGCTTGTTGGAAGACAATGAGCTGGTAGCCTTTACGCCCCATGACCTCAGGCGTACAGCCGCGACCATCGTTCATGCGTCTATGCGCGATGGCATATGTTCGAAGAGAAGCGAGAAGCGATTCCAGCGGATTGAAAAGCATTTAATCACAATCACCGGTTAGCAAACTTCTGCGACACTTCAGCTCCCCTCTCGTCTGTATCGAGCCAGTGCTGTCCGCTCCTCTGCGCTAATGCCCATGAATGTTACGCCGTTGTACCCGCCGTTTGAAAGGGCAGATCGCACGTCATCCGTCGAAGCGCCGATATCGTAAGCGATGTTAGCGAACATATATTGCTGGGTGTCGCTCTCATTGTTCGCGATCTGGGTATTAAGGTGATTGGCGGCGCGATGCGCAACCGCGTTATAAACCCGCTTTTTTTGCGCTGCAACTTTCGGTTCACGCCACTGTAGTATCTGAGTTTTGGTTTGACGGGGAACCGAATCATGATCAGGCACCAAACACGCCAGCGCCCACGAGACGCCCTCTAGAAGAGCGCGTATGCGTGCAGCGATCTTGCCTGCCTCCTTCGGCCCAGGTTGAGTTTCACGCTATCGAGTATGCCCAACACTGCCTGAGCCTCCTCGGCATCAAACGTCGCGACTTGGCGATCTGCCGGGCTCAAAGACTGATCGGCGGCCCGGGCCTGATTGGCTGCAAGCACCTCAAGCGCTTGCGACCGCAGGGCTGTGATCTGCCGAAGATTTCGAGTGTTGATTGTCACCGCCCATTCGGACCCACAGTAGATAGCTGCACGTGACTCGGCGCTTTGACGTGAACCGAGGAAGCGCTGTCCCTACCACTCACCGCTAACTTCACCATGGTCAGCCCAAGCAGCGGAAGAAGCTAACCGGGATGCATATTCGGCGAACGCCCCTATCACAACTACCAGGATTGGTCGTAGCCAGCGCTTGGCGATCAGTTGTGATCTTAGGCAGTATGGCCGCGCCACTAGCGGCGAACCGGCTGCGTCGACAAGAGAATGCACAAGCGCATCGCGCTCTCATCCTGATTGTCGCGCTATAGGAGTTCGTCTCGATACGCTCAACGAAGCCGTCAACAGTTCCGAACTGAAGCTGACAGGCAACGATTTCCACAAGCTGGCCGGAAAGTCCGTGCGCTACACGATTCACATCAATGGCCCGTGGTGCATCACATTCGAGTTTGAAGGAGGCGATGCATTCAAGGTTGACTTTGAACAGTACCACTGAACGCAGAATACCGAATAAGCCATGAGGGCTCCGACATGCTGGAGAGCATCAATGGCAGAGCAGAAGGCTAAGCGCGATCCTAACCGCTGCCCGTCTCATCCGGGCGCCGTCCTTGATGAAATTCTACAGTACATCAGGAAGTCTAAGACCGAGATTGCAGAAGCGCTGGGATTCCAGGCAGCATCTGCACGACATCCTCGCGGAGAAGAAGCCGGTCAGTCCGAACGTGGCCGCCCGGATTGGAAAGCCGGTCGGCAACGGCCCGGCCATCTAGCTTCGTTTGCAGGCAGCCCCCGATGCGTGGCACGCCGACGCGAAGTTGATGTCAGCGAGATCAAGATGCTGGAACCGGCTTAGGGCGACGAGTCCGGGTGCGGGGTCGCCCAAACGGTGTCGCAAGCGATGGTAGCCAGCCCGTCCTCGAAGACAGGGGCTGGCCACCTTTACGCCCGAGAGGTTCAAATTCCCCAAGGTGCTACCATTGTATGGTGGAGAAGAACTGGAGAGCACCTACCAGTACCGGTGGGGTGCCGCGCCCCGCGTGCATGTCATATTGAAGCGCTCGGCCCGCAACTGTTCGAGCTGGCTCCGCTCATAGGAGTAACCGCCGTGCCTAGGACCGATGTGGGGGCGGCAATCCAAGCATTCACGGACTACGCCCGTAGGCCAAGCCATACCCCGGCAGAAGACACCTACGGGCCACAGCGAACTGAAGAGCAGCTGGCCGCTCGGCGATTCCGGGTTGAAGTTATCTGCTCAAAAATGGACGCGGTGGCGGAGTGCCCTCTTTCGACCTTAGCCGAATTCGAGGCGCTCAGACGCGAGATGGGAAAAGATTTTCCCCCAACGCCACCCGCTTTACTCAACCATGTAGTGGACGCATTTTTACGTTGTGGGTCCTACCCGCGCGGCCGGATGACCGACCCTTAATCGTGGACGGAGCCAAATGATGCTTGGCACGTTCTCGCTGCACAAGATCGACCACGCTATACGCGACCTAGAACAAAAAGTCGCCCACGGCGCGGAAATCAGCCGCGAGGAGCTTGCGAGCGGACTGCGGATTACGAAGCATCTTCGAGATGAACTCGAAGTGGCGCTCAAGGTGATCGATGGCCTAAAGGATCATACCGGTCCCGGGTCGACAGGCCGCACAAGGTGGTAGCCGCGACCTAAACAGCGGGAACGTTAGCGGCCACGTGGCTCGGCGCCCGCTTGGAGAAAAAGCGCTCTCCCTACCACGCGCCAGCCTCAAACAGCGGAAGAAGCTGACGGTGGGATACATTCATCGCAAAAAGCCGTGGCACAACTACCAGAACCGGGGTTGCAGCCTCGCGGGGCTCGGGGATCAGCCTCAGATCGCAGGCAGTGCGGGTGAGACTCGGCGCCGTTCGGTTGCGCCGGAGCGGACGCTGTCCCTGCCCCGCCCGCACTGCCGATAGTTAGCGGTCACGTGACTCGGCGCTCAAGTAACCCCCACGCATACACAGGGGAAGCGCTGTCCCTGCCACGCGCCGCTAACCCCCACACGGCCAGCCTCAAAGCAGCGGAAGAAGCTGACCGGGAGGTCATCGCTCGCAGAACGAGCGTAACTTACAGAACCGGGAATGGCCCGTGATTTAGAAGCAGTGGGCGCGACACGGTGCCGACCGACCAGGGGGGCTGAGTTGAAGCACCTGCCGCATCCGCACTGCTGGTGAGTTTAGCGGAAGGTGACACTCCACCCCACTGCTCTGGAAACCCCAGCAATGTCCGTGCCACCCCCGCTAAACCCAACAACCAATTATTGGGACTAGCTTACTGAAAGCTGACGAGACTGCGCGCCCATTCACAAAACGAAAAGCGGCCCACGGGGCCGCTTGCCGTGGAGACAATAAAGACGTTCAGGCCGCAGACGAAAGGCGTTCGGCTCGCTTACGATCAGCGGCAGCCGCACCACGACGACGGCCCGGATCGGCAGTTCTGTGCGTCAAGTTCAGCAAAATCGATTATGGGATCCGGCCGAGCCATCCCCTCGGAGCCGCCGTCGCTCGCTTGCGCAAAAGCGTAGCCCTGGCGAGCGACGGCGGCGGAGAGGGGGGCGTGCATCCCCTTGGTGGGCCTGAGCATCGTCAGGCCGCCGGCGTAGCGCCTCCTTGTGCTCCTTCGGCAGATCCATGTTTAGATGGCGATGGTCCTCGAGCCAGGCCTCATGGCGCTCGACGGTCAGCGCCCGTACCAGCCTTAAACAGCTCTCGGCATTGGGGAGGATTCGCACGACATAGGTTCGCCGCCTGATCTCCTCGTTGAGGCGATCGAGCAAATTGGTGAGATGTCTCGGTGCCAACGTTCCCGCTGCGGTGTTCTACATCGTGGAGTATGGTGCGACCATCGGGACAGCGGCACCGGGAGCACGAAGTGCGGGCAGGCCGATGTTATTCCAGAGCCGAGAGCTCGAGTTAGTAGCTGGCGGCCGCCTCCGTGATGGGCTCGAGTATCCCGAGGTCACGCGGGTCGAACTCGATCGAGCGGCGCCCCCTCCACCGGCGTATCGGCGCGGCCCGCGCCCATCTGCGCCATGTGCATCGCGATTCTCCGCGCGCGCTCACCTGCTGCGGACCTCACCATCGAGATCGAGCTCGGAGGGGGATGGCATCCGCTGCGAGACTCATGCCCAGGGCACGGCCGTCGAGAGGTGTCCGGGGCTGGAGAACATCTGCATTCTGCAGCGCGTCGTCGGTCATAAGGTCACCTGCAGGCGGTACGATCGCGCGAACGATGTTCTTGTCGATATCGCCCCTCCAGCCTGGAGGTCGG
The DNA here is from genome assembly GCF_029953005.1 of Bradyrhizobium sp. Mp27. Lineage (NCBI taxonomy): Bacteria > Pseudomonadati > Pseudomonadota > Alphaproteobacteria > Hyphomicrobiales > Nitrobacteraceae > Bradyrhizobium > Bradyrhizobium sp. Mp27. The sequence continues at coordinate 9,716 of NZ_JASAUS010000194.1, forward strand.
GAGTAATGAGATGGGGAAGTAATGACATGGATTGGCGCCGCGACCTCATGCTGTGGCACCCGCGTCTGTTCCTCACGACGGCCGAGGAGCCTAGTCGCTCGTTCGGCTACCCGCACTGCGAGCGAGGGTGGCAGGATATCCTGGTCCGGCTCTGTCGCAGGATCGAAGTCGCGCTCCGCGACGGCGAGACCTTCGAATTCGTCCGCATCAAGCAGAAGATGGGCATCCTGCTCGTCGACTGGGACACCGAAGCCTCGAAGTCCACCGAGTCCGCGATCGGCCATGCAGTTGACCTGGCCGTCGCCCGCTCCGCCTGCACCTGCGAGATTTGCGGCGCGGAAGGCCGGCTGCATGCCAACAAAGGGTGGCTCGAAACCCGCTGCGCAGAGCACGCGGCCGGCGATCCAGTGCCGCCCCACTTGGGGCAGGGCTTCGACAACGTCCGCCGGCTGCGCCGCCGGCGAGGCCAGGCCAGCGTTTACTACGCGCTTACGACCGCGACGCCGACACTTTGACCGAGGTGCCGCCGCCCTCGCCGCAGCAGGAGCGCTAAGATGGCCAGATTTCGCTGTAGCGCCTAGGACCAGCAAGGCGAGTTCACCTAGCCGCGCCGGCGAATGCGCCGTCCGGCATCTCAATGGCTATCGCGGCATCCTCCAAGTGGATGGCTACGCCGCCTATAACAAGCTCGCGCGATCCGATCGCGGCGATGATGGCATCACGTTGGCCGGCTGCTGGTCACACAGCCGGCGCAAGTTCTATGAGCTGCATGTTGCAGGGAGCTCGGAAGTGGCAACGGCGACGCTCGAGCGGATGGCGAAGCTCTGGCAGGTCGAGAAGACCGTGCGCGGTCAAAGCCCCGACGCCCGCGTTGCCGCGCGCCAGCAAGCCTCCGCGGCTGTCGTCGCAGATCTCTTCGATCTCTGGCAGCAGACCTTGCGGCGGATCTCCGGCAAATCAAACTGGCCGAGGCGATCCGCTATGCTGTCTCGCGCCGTGCCATCTTCGAACGCTTCCTGCTCGACGGCCGCATCGAGCTCGACTCCAACATCGTCGAGCGCGCCATCAGACCGCAGACAATTACAAGAAAGAATAGCCTGTTCGCGGGCAGCGACGGCGGCGGACGAACCTGGGCGACCATCGCAACACTGCTGCAGACTGCGGATTTCACGGATCGTGAGCATCGATTTCGCGCGATCGTGAGCACTGAATTCAGACGATCGTGAGCAGCCCGCTACGGCCGATGGGAGATAGAGTCAGTGTTCTGGTT
>NZ_JASAUS010000195.1:0-10886 GCF_029953005.1 Bradyrhizobium sp. Mp27
CGTCGTTGCCGCCTCCATACCCCCCGCCAACGATTTGCAAACACGTTGATCAACAGACTGCAATCCCCACGCCAAACCTTTGCGAGTGGGACGCGAACGTCGCTTACGATGGCCCGCTGGTCTCTCCGTGTTCAGGCCCGCTACATCAAGGCCGGCCAGCCGCCAGGCTACCATGATCGCCTCAAGACGATCCGCGCACTCTACGCCGCGTGGACTCACGAGGAGGCGACCGTCTGGCAGATGTAGATCGGGCTCCAGAGGCTTGGCAGCGCCAACGTCCGCTCAGTGCCGCGAGCCGTTCTTGTCGATCTCGACCCTGAAGCCATCGGGCATGCGGGGCGTCTCGCCCTCCGCCGGACAATTGCAGGTCGAGCAGGGCATGCCGGCGCCGCCGCAGTTGCAGGCGCGCGCACCAAGTCAGCCCAAATGCGAGTCCGCGCCGTCGAGGACGCGGATGTAGGTTCCGTTCTCGTGATAGAAGATCGCCGGGTGTCCCGGAACAGGACGGAGCGTTGATTTTCTCGATGTGGATGCGGCCGTCCTAGACGGCTGGGTGCTGGATGCGATCTCGACCAATCCGCCGGGACGCGTCAGCGGCGAGGTCCAGCGGTCGCTATCCTTCTAGAAAGAGCGACCGATGTGCGGTCCAGCGCCCAGCGTGGTCGCTACATGACACTAAGGACAGTCGGACGGCAGCGAGACTGGGACGCCTTTCGCAATCCTGGCACTCAACATGACGGTCTGACCACAAGACTCCTGCAATTCAACGAGCCGATGGACCTGGGGGAAATAGTTCATCTCCAAGCTCATTTGGCTTTCTGGCAATCAGCCCCGATCTAGGGTCTCGAGGTAAGCGGCGACCATGATTCGTTTGCCTGTGGCGAGTTGCTGGTAGGCCCCGGGTGGCGGAACGAGAATCCGGACGTCCTGGAACCCCAGTCGACTGAGTGTCCAGCACAATCCTTTGGGCGAGGGATAAAACACGATGTCGCTCGCGCTTCCGTCAATGTTGTCGGGGTTTCCTGCAAAGACACCCCAGTACCCGTGCATGTAGTTGGTTGCTGTCCAATCACCTGAGTCGATACGGCCTTCCAGGTCCAGAATGGTGCACTGGGTCTCGATCAGAAGCACCTTGCGCGTCATCTCGCGGCAGCGGCGCAATACGCCGATCGGGTTCTCAAGATTATACATGAGGCCAAAGTTGATCACGATGTCCGCCGGTTCAAACTTTCCGGACGCCATCGTCTCAACGTTGTCCTGGACGAATTTGACGTGATCAGCGCCCAGGCACTCTGCCATGAGCCTGGCGCTTTCAACGTGACGAGCCTGATATTCGATACCAACGACGGATTTGCAGTGCTTCGCCAATTCCAAGGAAAACCATCCCTGGTGGGACGCAATGTCAATTGCCGAAAGAGAGTCCGGATACTTCGCGAACAGCGGCTCGAGCTCGGCAATCATCATATCCCGGCGGGTGCGGTGGATGTGCTCGACCACTTCGGGAATGTAGAGCTTCGTCCGGCGACCGGATGGCAGCGCAAAATCGTAGAACCACTCCTGAGAGAGAATGCGCTCTTCCAGGGAGGAATCTTGCATAGGACCTGAACTCATATCAATTCGCCTCCTGCAGCCGGGACCATCTGGGTCAAAGACATTTCGGCCATTTCCATCGCGATCATCACGCCGTTTCGGAAGGGGGAGTGGACGTCGAATAAAATGGCATCATGCAGCCAGTGATGCTGCACATGCTCTTCGGGAGTGCCCGACGCGAGCGCCAGCGTGATCGAGTATCGGCCTGTGCCAAGGTTGGGTAGTCGGAACCCAAAACGTGCTTCCAGCCGGTCGCCTGGTCGGCACAACAGCGGTGCCGATGCATAGCGGAGAAAGGTATTGTCCCCAAGCAGGGGCTGGCCGAGCCGATCCTTGATGATGAAGCCGGCGATGGGAGCATAGGTCTCGGCTTTGATGTTGATGCGGGCGGTAATCAGCAGATGCTCACCACCCTCGATCCAGCCTGGCCGCTGCCCGTCGGGATCGGTAAGAGAGGCCTCGTAGATTTCGGCCTGGCCGCTGCCAAAGCTGGCGCTCTCCGTCAGTGCGTTGAAGACGGCCGCGCTGTGATCTTCCGGCGGCAAGGGCAGGGCCACTTTCGGCCGTCGGACGGGTGGGGCGTCAGCCTCGATGGGACCTGGGTCCGATGCGGTCGGGTGTCCGTCATTTTCCGCTACCATTGGCTTGACTGGGGGCATCGCAGGATCGGCACTTCCTATCGCCTGACTCATGATCGAGGCGGAATAAGCCTCGCACACGTCCTTCGCGGTCCCTTCACAGACCAGGTTTCCCTTGTCGATCCAGATGGCACGATCGCAGAGGCTCATGACTGCCCCGGTGTCGTGCCCGCAGAAAAGGATCGTGCCTCGTTCGCGGAACCGACGGAGCCAGCGCAGACATTTCTGGGAGAAATAGGCATCTCCAACCGCAAGGGCTTCGTCAATGATTAGGATCTCGGCGTCGACATGCGCGATTACGGCGAACGCGAGACGCATGACCATGCCCGTCGAGTAGGTCTTGACGGGCTGATCAACAAATTCGCCTATCTCCGCAAATGCCAAAATGTCATCTAGACGCGCCTCGGCTTCCTCCCGCTTTAGGCCCAGGATGTTCGCATTGAGAAACACATTTTCGCGTCCGGTGAACTCGGGATTGAAGCCGGAGCCAAGTTCGAGAATGGCCGCGACTTTTCCGTGGACGGAGCTGGTGCCTCCTGTTGGAGAGAGCGTGCCGCACACGAGCTTGAGGAGGGTCGATTTCCCCGAGCCGTTGCGCCCGATGATGGCAATGCTCTCGCCGCGCTTCACTCGAAAGGATACGTCCCGGAGCGCCCAGAACTTCGTGAAGTAGGACCGCTCTCGCAGCGAGATGCCGAGCAGGCTGGCGAGCGGCTGCACAACGCTCTGTGCTCTCGGCACGAGCGCCTGCCACAGGCGGTACATCGGATCGGGGTAGATCAGATACGCCTTTGACAGCCGTTCGACGACAATTGCTTCCTCAGAGGACATCGGAAAAGCCCGGCCGTAGTCGTTGGAAGACCCAAAACGCGAATGCAAGCGCCGCGGATGCCCACGCCAGAAATAGTCCTAACCGAAGGAAGTCAGGCGAGTGTCCATAAAGAACAACCGCACGGGCTTGTTCCACTGCCAGGGTCAGCGGGTTTACGGTGACCAACCACCGGATTTTCTCTGGCACGGATTCGAGCGGATAGAAGATAGGCGTCAGGAAAAGGCTGGCTGTCACCAATAAGCCAAGCATCTGAGAGATGTCGCGAACGTAGGTGCCGAGCGCAGCAAAGAGGAAGACAAGAGCGATCACGAAAATCAGGAACGGCAGCAAGACAACGGGTAGTAGCATGACCGTTGGATGGAAGCTGCCGTTTAGCAGGGTGTTTCCGACGAGCACGATAGCAAGTCCGATCGCGGCATTGATGAGCGCCGTGCCCACGGCCACTACGGGCAAAATCTCGAGCGGAAAGACCACGCGCGTGACGTAGTTGGCATTGCCGACAATGAGAGAAGGCGCCCGGGAGACCGCTTCAGCGAAAATCGTGTGAACGATCATTCCTGTTAGAAAGATGATGGCATAACCGCTCGTGCCGAGGTCTTCGGCACCTCCCGCCCACCGAGAGCGAAATACGATCGAGAAGACAAAAGTAAACACCATTGCCGTCAGCAGCGGCGTTGCGATTGCCCAGACCGTTCCGAGAATGTGGCCTCGAAAGCGCGCCTCGAACTCCCGCGACACCAGCCGTCCGATGAGAGTGCGGTGCTCCAGGGTGGATCGCCAAAGGTACAAGAGCGAGGTCGGATGCTGTCTCATAGGGTGGCGCCCGGGAAAGGCATGACCGAAGAATGAAGCGGAAAGAGGTGGCTCACCTCAACCGCCTGTGATGAGCGCACAATCATGGGAGAGCCCCCCTAGATGCGGGGACCTGCCACCATACGGCCGCCCCATCAACGGCGCTCAATGGAGCGTCGATCCTGTGGGTGGACCGAAAGTTATCGACAGCCTGGGCGCAGTTCTTCAGGATGTAGTCGTCGATGATAACAAAGCCGCCTGGAGAGACCTTGTGGTAGAGTGCATTCAGAGCCTGAATAGTGCTTTCGTACATGTCACCGTCCAGCCGCAGGACTGCGATCTTTTCGATCGGGGCGGTCGGCAGTGAATCCTTGAACCACCCTTCGACAAACACCACGTTTTCGTCGAGCAGCCCGTAACGTCGGAAATTCCGCTCTACCTCCTCGCGGCTGACGCTAAGCGCGGCAAACGTGGAGTGCGGATCGTTGGCGTCAGCGGGATAGTTCTCCGGATCGGGCGGAGGCAGTCCGCGAAAGCTATCCGCAACGAAAACCCGTCGGGTCGGCTGATGATGTGCCATCAGGATGGCGCGCGCATAAATGCATGTGCCACCACGCCATACCCCTGTTTCGATGAAATCCCCGGGGATCTTCTCGGCGATTGCGCGTTCAAGCAGCATGCGAACATTACGCAAGCGAGCCACGCCAATCATGGTTTCGGCCGTCGCCGGCCAGTCATATCCAACTGCTCGGCGGATCTCGTCCTGCGGCACTGTTCCTGTGCCAGAAATGGCCGCATCACCGTGGAGGGTGCCGGTAAGGACCTTTTCGAGCAGGGTGAGGTAAAGGTCGATGGCAAGGGCGCCGGCTTCGGGTCCCGCGTTCAGTCGTTTGAGTGATGCAATCGCGTCATCCAGGCGGCTGCCGACGGCAAGCAGATTTGCTCCGAGCAACTGAAGCGACCCGGAGATTGCCGCCCGCGTGTCCGTGATCTGGTTGGAAATTACCGTAGCTCGAGAGGAGTCCGCTGATGCATGTTCTTCAGCGCCATGAAGAAGCGAAGATTGAACGGCGTCGAGGGCGCGAAGAATGTCCGCGGCCGCTCCCGCGCTCTCAATATGCTCTGATACCCTCGTAGCACGCTCGTCCATCTGCGTAAGCCTGGCATTCCACGCATCAAAATTGCGCTGAAGAGACGCGTCCATTTCGGAAAGGCTGGATAGAATTGCGTCATGCTGAACTTGCAGTGCCCCATTCCACTCATCCACGTGTCGTTGGAGAGTCTGGCCCACAGCAGAAAGTCCAGCTGAAATTTCGCGATTCTGAATGTGGAGGGTCGCAAGGCGACCTCTCGTTTCTCCGCCAAATGCGCTGGCGAGCCAGTTCCGAATTCGGTTATGCAGCGCCATTCATACGGCCTTCTTTATTTTGGTCACCTACGCAACGGCGCGGTAGCGGACCGAGAACCTTTGCCAGAGTCGCCTTGCGGGTGCTTTCATGCTTGCGGGCAGCCTACGGCCTGCGCGTCGCACAAAACGCTTGATTTTGATAATTGCAGTAGCGGGACGTTCGATCGGCAGCGCGACTGGTACCGAGGTTTCGAAAGACGTCTGCGCAACCTCCGACTCCGCGGGTGGAGCAACAACGGCAGGTTGCTTAATCCCGTCCGCTAAGGCACGAGGTCTTTCCGCCATCACAGCCGCCGCCAAAGCCTCCGCGCGCTCCGCAACCAGCGTCGTAACCAACTGTGAGACGCCTTCAAGCTCTTCAACTGCCGCAGCACTGCGTAGATCGGGCTCCTTTGCCTGACGTTTAGCCAGCTCTTGTATCGAATTGCGAATCGCGTCCTTGGCGAGCCGCGTCGTATGCAGTGAGGCTCCGATGAAGCCTCGCTGTGCGAGGTTTACCGCCAGGTCGAGGAGCGCTACTGCGGCAGGCTTGGAAGATGATCGGCGCAGTTCTTCCGGGGCCAGATTGCCTGCGAAGCGACCGAGCAGCTCATTGCACTCCGTGAGCACAATGTCCTTCATGCGATTTGTGCCTTGACCTTCGTGGCCGCGGGCAAAAACTCCTGCGGACGGCAAATGGACGAACCGGTGCCTGGACGCAAGACGGAACCATAGATCATAGTCCTGGGTGGTCCGCAGGGTCTCATCGAACAAGCCGGACCTGTCGAATGCGGCTTTGGGCACCAGCAATGTGCATCCGTGGAGGATGTTCTGCTCCGTAATGAAATAGCGGAAGTCTTCTGGCGCGACGTGAGGCATCCGCATCAGAGCGGCGTTCTCGACGGAACCAGTGAACACCGAATAATCGCCGTAAACGATGCAGTTGAAAGGATCGGGCTGCTCGGCAAGGAATTCTACCTGACTGGCCACCTTGTCGGCGGAATAGAGATCATCGTGGCTGAGCCAGGAGAACAGTTCGCCCGACATTTCACGGATGCCACGGTTGAGCGCAGAGGCTACGCCGCCATTCGGCTTGCGCACGTAACGGATGCGTTTGCCGTAGCTCAGCGCGATGGCTTCAGTCGCTCCATCATCATTTGAGCCGTCATTCACGACGACAATTTCGACATTGGGATACGTCTGCCTTATGGCGCTATCGATCGCTTCCCGGAGGAAGTCGGCGCCGTTGTAGACTGGGATGACGATAGAGACTTTCGGTTGGAAGTAGAGCGCGGCTTTGTCGGAGAGGGCCTTGCCGGCTGGAGCAAAGCGGGGGTCGGTTGCCATCGCAAATCCATAGTGTTTGTAAAGTCGCCTTGCGCCGGCCTCCAGAATGCCAGGACAAATGTCACTGTCCTCTTTCATAACTTTGGACACGTATTGGTTAACAGCTGCGGCCATGGTTTCGGGATCCTGGCTGCCGAGAATGTTGCCTGAGTGAGTGCGCACCAGGCAGGTTACTGCGTCGATAGCTCCGAACAGGTGATGCTTGGCGATTCGCCGCCACAGATCCGTATCCTCAAAGCGATGCATTGCTTCATCGAAGACCCCGGTCTCGTCTAACACCGCATGGCGCACCATTACTGTGGGGAGTGTGATGGTCACGGGCTGGAAGAATGCGATGTCGGGGTAAATGTTTCCGGAAACCGAGGCGCGATAGACGAAGTTGAGGCTGTCTCCGTTGTCACCGATGCATGAGGCAGAGGTGTAGACGGCGGCATAATCCGGGTGCTCGTCAAGGAACTGCACCTGCTTCGCCAGCTTTGCCGGAAGATAAAGGTCGTCGGAATCCTGGAAGGTAATGTAATCTCCGCGTGCATGTTGCAAAGCGAAGTTGCGCGCGCTGGAGCGGCCTTTGTTCGGCTGTGAGAAGCACCTCAAGCGCGGGTCATCAAAGCTGCCAAGAACCGCTGGCGTCTCATCGGTCGAGCCATCGTCGACGACGATCAACTCGAAATCCCGGTATGTCTGATCTAGCACGCTCGCAATTGCGCATCTGACCAGGCCGGCGCGATTGTAGGTAGGCAGTATGACTGAAACACGGGGGGATTGTGTCATCTAGGGCGCCTCAAATTGGCAGAACTTCCGGCAGGTCGGCGATCCGCCAGAGCCCGAGGCTCTTGTCGGACCAGTGGCCATCCCACTCGGTGCAATTTTCATTGATGATGCGTATCGGCTTCGGAAAATTGAATGGGGGCAACGACAGGTTTAGAGGTCGCCATTCTCCGGTCTCGATCTGAGCGTTTTCGGGTCGCAGCGGAAACGTCGTCGTGAGGATGTAGCCCGACCCGCTGGCGCGAAGATTGCCGTAAGCCGATCGAATGTGCTCAAACGAAAAATGGACAAGTAAATCGCGACAAAGAACCAGATCAACTTTCGGGATTTGCTCCTGGGCCACATCGTGCACGATGAATCGACGGTGATCATTGCCATACTTCGTCTGGTTGGTGGCAATCAGTTCGGGAACGATGTCCGCGCCGATGTAGTCGATTCCGAGATCAACGAAGCGCATCCAATTGAAGTCGCCGCAAGGCAAGTCCAGCATTGAGCGCGCGCCCACCGTGGCGATGATTTCGGGTATCACGGCCCGAATGGTGGTAGTCTGGGATAGCTCCCCACCTTCGCCGGACCGAGAGTCAGCGCTGCCCCATTTGTTTTCGTGGAAGATACGATCAAAGACGTCCCGCAATGCAGTTCCCCCCGCCTTGCCTAGGCATTTTCAGCCCCATTACCCAAAGTCGACAGCTAACGCAACGGTTTGGCGTACAATCGGACACTACCTGGGAGACTAATCAGGGTGCCTCTCGAGCAAGTTTCGGTAGTCCTGCACGACCTCGCGCTTCAGCACGGAAGCGTCGAGCCGGTTTGAGACCAAGGTCCAATTCATCTCAGCAGCCGTGTCCACGAGCTCGTCCTTGGAAAGGGCCTCGCGGATCCGGTCGGCAATAACCCCTACGTCATCAGGTGGTATCGAAAAACCGGTCTTTCCATCTTGGATCCATTCCTCGCAGCACGAGGTGTTGGTCTGAATTGGGAAAGCGCCCAAGGCCATCGCCTCGAGCATCGACGTGCTTATTGCATCCGAGACGCTGACGCCGAGGTAGCACCGTGCCGCAGCAAACAGTCGTAGCATCCTTGAGTGCTCGGCATATTGCAGGATTTCGATGTCCAGGTCGTAATATTTCCGCAGTTCGTCAACGCGCAGATAGATCGGTTCGGAAGGCGAGAAAACCAGGATCTTGTAGCCGGTCAACGCATCAGAGGCTTTGGCGAGAGCATCGAGCGCAACAAGTGCCCGGCCCGCGAAATGCTGGTAGCCCTTGACCATGATGAGACGACGCTTGGATGGCGGGCGCAGCGAACGCAATTGCTTGACGGCCGGCAGGTCAAAGCCGCCGGAATTTGGCTTGACCGGCAGCACCTCGGCACCCATCCCCAGACTTTGAGCGATCTCAACGTCTCTGTGACATTCGCAGCTATAGTAGTCTATCGAGGAGAGCAGCTCACGTATCTGCTTCTCATGGGACGGGAAGTGCCTGTAGTAGAAGACGTCGCTGCCCCAGTTGGTTGCCAGCCATTTCGGGAACTTGGCTTCACCAATGAGCTTCCTGGCCTCCAGCACGTTGTATCCGCAGTGCTGAAACTCCATTGAGTGGATCAGATCGGGCTTCAACTTTCTTATGAGGCGCGCGAGCACATGTGGACCATAGGCGAGCGGTGCCTGGGCGCCAGAAGCTCCGAGAGGTGTCTTGAAGCCGTTGGCCACCCGCGCAAACCTCGTGGGCATCGGGATCGGAAAGATGGGGCGCTCTACGACTGAACCGTTGATTTGTCCTTGATCGCCTTTGATGTTGAACACACATCGTCGTGCAAATCGCTCCGTCGCGGCCAGTGCGGCCCGCGGACGGACAGTGAACCATGGCTGATGGATGGTTATGTTGCGGAACTCTGGAAGCGCCGGCATTGAATTGACGGGGAACAAGTGCAGATCCCACCCCTGATCCGCAATCATGTTAACCCATCGTGCCGCATGCGGGCTGGCCTGCATCGCAACAAAGAGAATCCGGGGTTTCTTCACGCGATGACCCGTTCAAAGATCGACTTGTAATGGCGCGCAATGGTGTCGGCCGACAGCGTCTCCGCGACCGCTTCATTACGCCAGGTCGCGCTTCCTTTGGTCTGGATGTGGTCGAATGCCTGTTCCAAGGCCTGCGAAATGTCGTCAACGTTACCTGGCTCGGCATGCCAGCATCCGAGTGATCGGGTGAAATCTCTTGCCGCCCCTGGCGGAACGAGAGCAAGGATTGGTGAGCCTGATCCGACATAGTCGGCAAGCTTGCTCGGAAGGAATAAGTTCGCCTTTACGTCGGCTTCGATGAGCACAAGCAGATCCGCACCGGCCATGTATCTGAGCGATTCGAGGTATCCGACGTGCGGCGCATTGTCGATCATGCCGTTGGGCAAGGAGGACGCGGCGTCCGAGATAAGCATGGCAGGCTCAACCGGGCCGACAAGCTCAAGCGAAAATACGCTTGCCAGCTCCGGTCGTCTTGCCAGCAGACTTCGTACTGCTCCGAAGAATGGCTCCGGCGTCCGACGGCCGAACAGAGTTCCGACATAACGGATCACAAAGCGATCGCGCGATCGGGGCTCTCGAATTTCGTACAGTGAGCGATCGTAACAATGCTCGACGACCGAAAATCTGCTCTTGTCGGCGGTGCTGACCGCGTTCGCCATCATTCGCATCGAATAATGGGAGCTATGTATAATCGCGTCGGCAAGCGGGACGGCTCGCTGCTCGAAGTGGGAATTCCAGCGATTTGTGCTCCAGTGACGCTCCAAGGGGTTCCCGGCCCATGGGTCGCTGAACTGCGCGATCCATCTCACGCCAGGATGCTCGCTCTTGAGTTCCATCATCACCTGATTAACGGAATGAAATGGAGACCACGTCAGGATTGCATCGTAGCGGGCGAGATCGAGGCTGAGCAACGCATGAAGAGTTTGACAGCTGTAGGTCGCCATAAGGTCAGGCAGCCGCAAAAGTTCACCACACTTCAACGTCCAGGAGCCGGTCTTTTTATAGTCGTCGACAAAGATTTTCTTCTCAAAGATGGTATCCGCGTAGGAGACCAGATCGTCGCTCAGCGGAAGGATGGAAGGAAAATTCCGGACCGTCACGACGTCAGCTGAGACGCCAAGTTTGGTCATCGCCGCCATCGGCTTGAGGGCCACCGGGGTCATCTGAACGTGAAGCGGAGGAAACGCGTAGGTCAGAACAAGAATTCGCACGCTGCCATCCGGTAACCAATGATGCTATCTGAAGAATGACTTGATGGTCAGCGCAGTCTCATCAGGTTGGTCTTCTTGCGTCAACCTCATGCTGGGCGGTAGCCAGACAATGCTGAGCCGCAGGATTTCGCCGTGTTGGTGAAAAAATGTCACACTCAAAAGGAAAAACTGGCAACGGCAAGGACCGTCTAGCCCGTCCTATTCGTGAGAGTGCGGCTTTTGGGCCCGATTGATGCGGCCGCACATCTTGTCTGACGAGGCGCACAGGATTGCCTTCGGCTTTTCGCCGCCTGACGAC
>NZ_JASAUS010000196.1:0-10756 GCF_029953005.1 Bradyrhizobium sp. Mp27
CGCCCGATCGCCAACGGCATCCGCCTTGCGCATCAGGGCGTCGAGGTGCCGGTCTATGTCTGGACCGAGGCGGAAGCAACCTCGGCGCGGCTGATGCCGGTGACGACGGCCTCCGACACCGGCAAGAAGCTGCTCTGCCCGATGCCGGGCCTCGTGGTCTCGATCGCGGTGACCGAAGGGCAGGAGATCAAGGCCGGCGAGACGCTCGCGGTGATCGAAGCCATGAAGATGCAGAATGTGCTCCGCGCCGAGCAGGACGGTACGGTGAAGAAGATCCACGCCAGCGCGGGCGCGACGCTCGCGGTGGACGCGCTGATTCTGGAGTTTGCGTAAAGCAAGTGAGTGGGGCCCCCACTGGCCCCACCAACACCGTCATTGCGAGCGCAGCGAAGCAATCCAGACTGCCTCTGCGGAAAGATTCCGGATTGCTTCGCTGCGCTCGCAATGACGGAGTATGTTGCGGCTGCGTCGCAACAGTTGAGAGGGCACCATGGCCTTTCGTTCCCGCCGCGAAAAACTGCGCTCGATCCTGACCGGCTCGGCCTGCGTTCATCCCGGCTCGGTCTATGACGCGATCTCCATCCGCATCGCCGAGGATCTCGGCTTTCCACTCGGCATGTTCGGTGGCTCGGTGGCTTCGCTCGCGGTGCTCGGCGACCCCGATGTCACGCTGATCACGCTCACCGAGCTTGCCGAGCAGATGCGGCGGATGTCGCGCGCGGCGACGCTGCCGGTGCTGGTCGATGCCGATCACGGCTATGGCAATGCGCTCAACGTGCGCCGCACGGTGCAGGAGCTGGAGACCGCGGGTGCCGCCGGCCTCACCATCGAGGACACGCTGTTGCCGGCCGCCTTTGGCGAGGCGAAGACGCAGCTGATCTCGCTGGAAGAAGGTGTCGGCAAGATGAAGGCGGCGCTGGATGGCCGCGGCGATCCCTCGCTCGTCATCATGGGCCGCACTGGAGCTGCCTCGGTCACCTCGATCGAGGATGCGATCCGCCGCGCCAGGGCCTATGAAGCGACCGGCGTCGACGCGCTGTTCTTCACCGGCGTCAAGTCGCGCGCTGAGCTCGAAGCCATCGTAGCCGCAACGCATCTTCCCATCGTGCTCGGCGGCGCGCCGGACGAGTTGAACGCGATCGACTATCTCGCGAGCCAGCGCGTGCGCATCGCGCTTCAGGGCCACGCGCCGATCGCGGCTGCTACGCAGGCCGTCTACGAAACGCAGAAAGCATTGCGCGAGGGCACGCCGCCTAAGAACCTCACAGGACTTCCGTCGCCGGACTTGACCAGCCGCGTCGTGCGCGAGGCCGACGTCAAGGCACGCAGCGCCGGCTTTCTCGGGCTGAAAAAATGAGCCGGGCGATCCTCCAGGTCATGATCCGCGGCCGCGTGCAGGGCGTCGGCTACAGGGCTTGGGTCGAGTACCAGGCGACAACGAGTGGCCTCGAAGGCTGGGTTCGCAACCGCCGCGACGGGAGCGTGGAAGCGCTGTTCGCAGGTACACCGAAGCATGTCGCCGACATGGTCGCGCTGTGCCGCCATGGCCCGCCGTCATCGCGTGTGGATAGCGTCACCAGCGAGACGGCCGGTGCGGATGAGTTGAACCTGCGGAGGGCAGGGGAAGCGTTTTCGGTGTTGCCGACGGTGTAGGTGCGTTCTGTGAGGTCGTCATGCCCGGGCTTGTCCCGGGCATCCACGTTCTTCGTGCGACGTGGCTAGGCGTGGATGGCCAGGTCAAGCCCGGCCATGACGCGGTGAGGGCGGGGCGAGGTGAAGAGACCAGAGCCTCACCGCGGCAGCTTCGAGATCGCCTCGCTCAGCTCGTGAATCTCGTAGGGCTTGCGCAGGATCGGAAAGTCGCCGCGGACATCGGCGGCGGCTTCGCTGTAGCCGGTGGCGAGCAGGATCGGCAGGCCAGGGTGGATCTGTCGCAGATGATGGGCGAGACCGAGCCCGTCCATCTTGCCGGGCATCACGATGTCTGTGAACACGAAGTCGACGCCGTTCTTCTCGAGCTCGCGCAAGGCGGACTCGGCGTCGGCAACCCGGTGCACGCGATAGCCGAGCTGCTCCAGCAAGCCGATGCTGACGATCGCGACGTCGGGATTGTCCTCGACGAGCAGCACGGTGCCGCTGCCGGGAACCGGCACCGCTTCAGGGAGATCGATCGGTGCGGTCGCGGTTTCGCGCGGCAGCAGGATGGTGAAGGTCGTGCCCTTGCCGAGCTCGCTTGCGACCTTGACCGTGCCGCCCGCCTGATGCGCGAAGCCGTGCACCTGCGACAGGCCGAGGCCGGTGCCTTTCCCGACGGGTTTGGTCGTGAAGAACGGCTCGAAGATCTTGTCGACGACGTCGGAGGGGATGCCAAGCCCGGTGTCGGCGACGGTGATGGCAACGTACTCACCGCGGTGGAGCGGATCGTCCAGGACGACGTTGCGTGCGCCGACCGTCACCGTGCCGCCGTCGGGCATGGCATCACGAGCGTTGATGACGAGATTGAGCAACCCCGTCTCGAGCTCGGAGACATCAGCCTTGACCGACCAGACCTCGCGGTCGATGTCGAAGGCGAGACGAACGGCGCTTCCGACGCCGGCGTGAAGCACTTCGCGGATCGCCTCGATGCGGTCGCCGAGGCGGATCGGCTGGGGATTGACGCTCTGCCGCCGCGCGAAGGTCAGGAGCTGGCTGGTCAGTGCGGCGCCGCGCTTGGTTGCGGTCTCGATCGCGGACATCGCGCGCTGAATCTTGGCCTCGTCCTCATCGCGCTTCTTGAGGATGTGAAGGCTGCCGCTGATGATCATCAGGAGATTGTTGAAGTCGTGCGCGACGCCGCCGGTGAGCTGCCCGAGCGCATCGAACTTCTGCGACTCGGCAAGCTGCCTCTGCATCGCTTCGAGCTTGAGCTGCGAATTGCGCCGCTCGGTGATGTCGCGGGTGATCTTGGCAAAGCCGACAAGGGTGCCGTGCTCGTAGATCGGATCGATGATGACGCTCGCCCAGAAGAACGTGCCATCCTTGCGGACGCGCCAGCCTTCCTCCTCATAGCGGCCTTGGTCCCGCGCGATGCCGAGGGCACGCGCGGGCTTGCCGTTGGCGCGGTCGGTCTCGGTGTAGAAGCGCGAGAAATGCTGGCCGACGATCTCTTCGGGCGAATAGCCCTTGATCCGCTCGCCGCCGATGTTCCAGCTCGTGATGATCCCGGTGGGATCGAGCATGTAGAGCGCGTAGTCCGCGACTCCTTCCACCAACAGCCGAAAACTGCGCTCGCTTTCGAACAAGTCTCTCTGTTGACTGGACTTTGTCGTCATTCTCAACCCGCCTGGAACCGGGGCAAACGCCCGGAAGGGCCTTTGGTTCCCGTTCTCTGGGCCGTTTTTAGGCAAATACGACGGACGGTATACAGGACGCAAGCCGCCGAGCACCCTTGACAATCAGTCGCGCTCGTCAGATATTTCTGTCATGACAGAAATAACCGGAAAGAAGAAACTGCCCGCCGCCGTCGAGCGCTTCATCCTCCATTGGGGCGACATGGGGGACGGGTGGGGCGTCAACCGCTCGGTCAGCCAGATCCATGGGCTGCTCTATCTCGCCGAGGCGCCGATGACAGCCGAGGACATCGCCGACACGCTCGGCATGGCGCGCTCCAACGTCTCGAACTCGCTGAAGGAGCTGCTCGCCTGGAACCTGATCCGGCGGGTGCCGATCCTCGGCGACCGCCGCGACCATTACGAGGCCGAGACCGACATCTGGGAGGTCGCCGCGAGAATCGCGGCGCGGCGCAAGGAGCGGGAGCTCGATCCGGCGATCACGGCGCTCCGGGCCTGCGTGTCCGATGCCGCCGACGATCCCACCATCAATCCGGTCGCAGCCAAACGGCTGAAGGAGATGCTCGCCTTCACCGAGCTCGCCGACCACTGGTTCATGCAGATGCTGAAGGTGCCGCGACCGCGGCTGGTCGCCCTGATGCGGCTTGGCGAGAAGATCGCCAACCTGCTGCCGCTGGGCAAGGCCAAATAGCGTTGAGGAGGGTGCGATGACGTCGGCTCGATTATCAGGCTCCAGCGCATCTCCCTCAGCTCACCTCAAACTACTCGACGACCGCCGCTTCCGCGCGTTGCTGTCGGATGAGGACTGGGGCCGCCTGCCGCTCGCGACCTGGCGGCGCTTTTCAAAACGCGTCGCTGACGGCGACAGCGTCGTCTATGTCGGCGTGGTCGACGAGATCAGCTTCAGCGACATCGGCTGGTGGTTCGCGCAGGCCGCCCGCCTGATCGGCGGTCCGCTGCCGACCGGCCGCGACACCGGTGTCCCCATGATCGTGACGGTCACCGAGGACGGCGCGACCGGCGGCCAGACCTGGACCCGCATCTGCGCGCGCAAGCGCGGTTTTCCGCAGGTGATCCATTCCGCCAAGCGTTTTGCCGGTCCGACCGGGCTCGAAGAATATGTCGGCTTCGGCGTCTCGATGGCGCTCCGCATCGCGGTCGAGGGACAGGCGCTGACCTTCCGGAGTGCCGGTTACGGGCTCCAGCTCGGACGCTTGTGGATCCCGCTGCCGCAATGGCTCACGCCCGGCGATCTCACGGTGACGCATAGCGATCTCGGCGAGGGCGCCTTCCGTTTCACCCTCGATGTCACTCACCCGCGTTACGGCGCGCTGATCCACCAGTCCGCCGTCTTCAGGGAGGCCGTATCATGACGCCGCTGTTGTGGATCCTCATCGCCATCCAGATCGTGATGGGCGTGTTCGACACTTTCTATCACCACGAATTCACCGAGCGCCTGGCCTGGCGCCCGTCGCAGCGTTTCGAGCTGAAGCTGCACGGTATCCGCAACATGCTCTATGCGCTGCTGTTCCTTGTGCTCGGCTGGCTCGAAGTCCATGGCGTGCTGGCGCTGCTGATCGTGGCAGTTCTGGTCGCCGAGATCGTCATTACGCTGATGGATTTCGTCGAGGAGGATCTGAGCCGGAAGCTGCCGCCGAGCGAGCGGATCAATCACACGCTGCTCGCGATCAATTACGGCGCCATCCTGGTGCTGCTGCTGCCGGTGCTGATCGATTGGGCTATGCAGCCCTTTGGCGTGAGCGTCGTGTACCAGGGCTTGCTCAGCATCGCCGCGACGGCCTGCGCGGTGGGAGCTGCGCTCTGCGGCGTCAGGGACTTTGCGGCGATGCGCCGGCTCGGCCGCATGAAGAGCGTGCCCGCGCACGGGCTCGTCGAGAAGGTCCCCGGCCGCAAGACCGTGCTGATCACCGGCGCCACCGGCTTCATCGGCAGTCGCCTGGCGGCGAGCCTCAGCGGGGCAGGGCACCATGTCATCGCCCTGATTCGCAACCCCGCCAAGGCCGAGATGCTGCCGCCGCCGGTGACGCTGATCACGAGCCTCGAACAGCTCGCATCGGACACGCCAATCGACGCCATCGTCAATCTTGCCGGCGAGCCGATCGGCAATGGGCTTTGGACAGAAGCGAAGCGGGCCAAAATTCTCGGCTCCCGCATCGACATGACCGGCGAGGTCGTCAAACTGATCGCGCGGCTCGACCGCAAGCCGGAGGTGCTCGTCAGTGGCTCCGCGATCGGCTGGTACGGCCTGTGGGCCGACCAGGTGCTGACGGAGTCGGCCAAGTCGCATGCGTGCTTCAGCCACGAGCTCTGCGCGGCCTGGGAAAAGGCAGCGCGGCCGGCGGAAGAGCTTGGCGTCCGCGTGGTCTGTCTGCGCATCGGCCTCGTGCTGGGCACCGAAGGCGGCTTCATCACGCGCATGCTGACGCCGTTCGAGTTCGGCCTCGGCGGTCCGCTCGGCACCGGGCGGCAGTGGATGTCCTGGATCGAGCGCGACGATCTGATCCGGCTGATTGCCTATGTGATGGCGACGCCCGATCTCACTGGGCCCGTCAACGCCACCGCGCCGATCCCGGTCACCAACGCAAAATTCACCGAGGAGCTCGGCCGCCGTCTGCACCGGCCCGCGGTGTTTCGTATCCCCGGCGGCCTGTTGCGCCGGATCGGCGGCGGCTTTGCCGACGAACTCCTGCTCGGCGGCCAGCGCGTGCTGCCCAACAAGGCGCTGAGCCGCGGTTTTGTGTTCAGGCATGAGACGCTGCGTAGCGCGTTTGAGGCGATCCTGTGAGGTGATATTATGTCCCCGGAGAGACGTGTGCGCGCGCTGGACGGCTGGTTTCGTGGGTGCTTGGCGGCAACAGCTGTCCTGGACCTCACGATTCTCATGCAAGCAAAGGGGCCTCCGATTAGTTTTAACCAAATCGCTGGGCTCTGTCTCTTTGCAGTCTTGTTCGTTCCGACGAGCCTGATGGTGACGTGTCTTCTCACGGGCCTTCCAGCCGGTCTTGTGATCTGGTTCGGCGAATGGCTGCGTATCCGCTCGGTACTGTTTTACACTGCTGCGGGTGTCGCGATTGGTTTGCTGGTTCGTGCGCTGATTTTCGGGATCGTTCCCCCGTTCAGCGTCGCGTTTGCTGTGGCCGGATGCCTTGCGGGGCTCGTCTACTGGAGCGCCGCGGGCAGGCACGCGGGGCGGGACGCGCAATGGTGATGCTAGGCCGTTGCCACGCTCTTGAACGTCGCCGCCACCGCACGCAGCGCCGCGAGCTTGGCGGGATCGCTGACCTTCGAGTGCAGCATCACCTTCGAGCTGCCGAGTTTCGGCAGCTTGTGCGCAGGCCCGATGTCGATCAGCCCGGGAGGCGCGATCCGGCGCGCGAGCGGCGCAGTCGCGAGCCCGGCGAGTGCTGCCGCGACCACCGCGGTGACGCCGCCGCCGACAAAGCGTTCGCGCCAGGCGAGGCCGGCCTTGTCGAGCGCGCGCACGGCGATGGCGCGGACGCCGCAGGGCGGGGCGAGGGTTGCTAGCGGCAGCGGCTCACCCTTCGGCAGGGTGAAGCGTCGCGCGGCGAACCAGCCGAACTCGTCCTCCGTCAGCTTCTCGCCGCCGCGGCGACTGCCTTCCTGGCGCACGATCACGGCATCGAGCTGACCTGCGTCGTAAGCGTCCTGCATCTCGCGCGAGAAGCCGATGGTGACGGCGAGGGTGAGACTTGAGGACATCGCGTGCAGGCGTTCGAGCAGCGGCACCAACTCGGGGCCCGCGGCATGGTCGGAGATACCAAGCGAGAGCGAGTGCGCGGCCGGGGCCTCGCCCGACAGCGCACGGTCATGCGCCTCCATAAGCGCGCGGGCGCGATCGAGGAACGCTGCGCCGTCGGCGGTGAGCCGGACCGCCCGCGGCGAGCGCTCGACGAGCCGTTTACCCAGCAATGCCTCCAGCCGCTGAAGCTTCAGGCTGACGGCGGCCTGCGTCGTGCCGAGCGCTTCGGCGGCACGCGTAAAACTCTGGAGGTCGGCGACCAGCAGGAAGGCCTTGATGGTGGCGATGTCGAGTGTGGCTGTCATTATGAATGGTTATCACTGATATCAACAGAGATAAGATAACAAAATGACGGAGCAAGGTCTAGCTTCTCACCAACGCCGCGCAAACTCCGCGCAGCATCTTGAGGAGAACCACCATGCCGCTGATCACCGTGTCCTACACCACCTCTCGCCAGTCGCCGTCGCTGAAGGCCGATATCGCCAACGCCGTGTCCGAGCTCACCGCAAAGATCCTGCACAAGGATCCTAGGGTGACCGCCATCATCGTGAAATCGGTCGACGCAGGCGACTGGTTCGCCGGCGGCAAGTCGCTCGCCGAGCAGAAACTGGCCAGCTACTGGATCGACATCCATGTCAGCGAAGGCACCAACACCAAGGACGAGAAGGCGGCCTATCTCGCTGCGATGTTCAAGCGCATGGCCGAGATTTTGGGCCCGCTGCATCATGAGACCTACCTGCATGTCGACGAGGTCAAGGGCGACGCCTACGGCTTTGGCGGCCTGACCCAGGAGCGGCGCTACATTGCTGGCAAGCTCGAAGATGCGTTGCAGGCGGCGTGAGGTCGCAAGCCGCGGGCGAGCAATCTCGCCCGCGGCCTGATCGTCAGCTCGCCGCCCGGAACTGGACTTCGGCGTTGTTGATGAAGCACGTCTTGTCGAACAGCTTGAGGTCCAGCGGGTTCGGCAGCCTGATATCGTCGAGGTCCGGGCACGGCTTGACCGACGGATCATAGGATCGATCGATCTGCGAGATGAAGACGATGATCAGCCCCGCGTCGCGCGCGAAGGATTTCAGTGCGCGCACCTGAACAGCGAGATCAGGATTTTCCCGCCTCTGGTCGAGCAGTTGCAGATAGTCGATCACCACGACCGTGCCACGAGGCGCCGCGGCCATCTGCTTGACGACGTAGTCGGCGCTGATGGCGTCGGAGCAGTCGATCTCGAACATGTCAGCGAATTGCGCGGGGTCCACGCCAATCGCACGAAGGCGGTCGAAGACGTCTTTCTCGGTGTATTCGAGCGAGAAGAACGCAGCGCGATGGCCCGACTTCATGGCCTCCACCGCGAGTTCGAGGCTCATCAGGGTCTTGCCCTGACCGGGGCGCGCGCCCACCAGCACCAGATCACCCGGCCGGAATTGCGGGAACAGGCGATTGGCGGGCGTCAGTGCGGCGGCCTTTGCCGCGAGCATGCTCCAGGCGGAAAAGCCTTCCGTCGCAGCGATGCGGTCAAGCGCGTCGTGGAGCGGAATGCCCTCCTCGCGCGACAGGCGCTTGGCTCGTCGCTTCAGATGATAGATCGGCGCAGAGAGTCTCATCGTCAAAAACCTCCCATTGCGAGCAGAAAGCGCAATCCCTCCTTATGCCTGGCGCTCGAACAGTCGGTCCGATGATCATTCGCCCGGCATGATGTCTGCTTTCCCGGCGGAGGGGGGAGGCGTGGGCGGCGCCGGAAGCAAGCGTAACCGATTCCGCGACCGGCCGAGAACAGGCGCGGTGGGGCTCAAACAGAAAAAGTGCTAGACGGCCGCTTCCGCCACCAGCGCGCGGGTCGGCCCGAACAGCTCCTCGAACGCCTGCCGGAGCGCGACGTCGACATCGGCCATGGACACGAGCTGGCCGAGATCGACCAGCGAGGTGACGCCGTAGCGGGGGTCGGCGACGCCGCAGGGCACGATGCCGGCGAAATGGGACAGCTCCGGCTCGACATTGATGGCGATGCCGTGGAACGAGACCCAGCGCTTCAGCCGCACGCCGATCGCCGCGATCTTGTCCTCGTGCTCGGGCCCCTTGTCGGGGCGCTTCACCCAGACGCCGACCCGGTCCTCGCGCCGCTCGCCGCGGACGTTGAAGGCGGCGAGCGTCCGCAGGATCAATTCCTCCAGGCTCGCGACATAGGCCCGGACGTCCGGCCGGCGCCGCTTGAGGTCGAGCATGACATAGACCACCCGCTGGCCGGGCCCGTGATAGGTCAGCTGCCCGCCGCGCCCGGTGGCAAAGGTCGGGAAGCGGGGATCAAGCAAGTCGGTTTCCTTGCCCGAGGTGCCGGAGGTGTAGAGCGGGGGGTGCTCGAGCAGCCAGACCAGCTCGGGCGCCTCGCCGGCGGCGATCTGAGCGACTCGCGCCTCCATGGCGGCCACGGCCTCCGGATAGGGCACCGGCGCGTCCGAGATTCGCCACGCCACAGGCTCGCCGGTGGAGGCAGAAAACGACGTCAAATCGAGGTCTTGGCGGGGGTTTTGAGGCGAATTAACCATTGGCTAACCATAACGTGGTGATCATCTCAGGAGCAAATGCCAAGTCCTTTGGCTTAAGTCCCAAGTTGCGGCGGTCCTGACAGTGCCCACTCTCGATAAAGTCACCGTGGATCTCATGGTCGTCCTCGGGACGACCACCATGCCGATCCATCAAGTATTACGTCTTTCCCGCGGCGCCATCATCGAACTGGACGCAACCGAGGCCGACGAGGTCAAGGTTCTCGCCAACAATCTGCCGGTCGCCTCCGGCGTCGTGCTGGTCGACCGCAACCGGATGGCGGTCGAGGTCAAGCAGATGCTGCCGCGCACGACCGGGACGCGGTAGCGCCCTGGGCACGCGGTAGCGGCCCGGGTATCCGGTAGGGCGGTGGGCACTCGATAGGGCCGATCCGGGCACGGGTCCGGATTTTTCCTGCCAAGCTTGTGGAATTCTGGGCCTTTGCAGGCTTGTACCCCTCTGATGGATTTGTTAGATCGGCGCCGTTGATCCGGCAGGCCTCAAGCCCTAAGCCGGCATCCCCAAAGCGCTCGTGGCGGAATTGGTAGACGCGCTGCCTTGAGGTGGCAGTGAGTAAAATCGTGGGGGTTCGAGTCCCTCCGAGCGCACCAAACACCTTCCCCTCCCAAATTGCTATCCGATTGAAATCGCAGCGAAATCCTCGCGGCGGGGTTTCGGCTCTTTCTGTTTCCGCGTTTCCTGTGATACAAACAGGGATACGTTCTGTGATACACGGGCTGGGAGCGCACCTTGGTAAGGCAGGAAAATCAGGATCGCTTTCTGCTCTTGCGGGAAGGCGTCTACTACTACTGGCGGCGAGTCCCGAAGACCGTCGTCCATCTCGAAGACCGCGCGCCGGTGATCCGGCAGTCGCTCAAGACGGACGATCTGGCGAAGGCCAGGGCGCAGCGGGACATCCTCGAAGAAGCCGACAACCTCCTTTGGGCGTCGATGCTCACGGACGGCAAGACCGACGCGGCGATGGCCGCCTACAAGGTCGCTAGCCCGTCTTATTCGTAAGAGTGCGCCTCAGGGGTAAAGCGCTGATGCGGCGTAGGATTCGGTTGCGAAGCCAACCCCATCACCTCCAACCGCGAACGCCACGCCCGCC
>NZ_JASAUS010000197.1:0-10671 GCF_029953005.1 Bradyrhizobium sp. Mp27
GTCAACGCATACAACGACAGAGCCGAGCCCTTCGTCTGGACCAAGAAAAAGGTCCGTCAACGCCGTTTCAAAGGCCGCCGTATCACTCAGCTCTGATTCCGGGTACTAGTCTGCCGATCGTCGAAAGAAGCAGTGTTCGAACCCCTGCCGCGGCAAACCCCGGTAGGGGTTTTTCTCATTAGCAACGGCAAGGGATTAATAGGCGCATTGATCGCATCGAACGCATTTCAGGACGCCTTGTTCTTCCGCGCCGCGCTGCTGGCTTGATCGCTTGTATTCTTCACGATCTCTTCGAGCGACTGGACCAGCTTGGCCATGTTGTCTTTCCCGAGATGAACCACCACGATTGTGGGCCTCAGGATCTGCCATGGCTTTCGTTCTGGCTTGTCCGGATCCTTGAACCGCTTATAGGCCTCATGGGCAAGGATATCCGCTGACTGCAACGGCATCTGCTCACGCTTGCCGCCGAAGAGCAATCTCATCGGCACCTTGTTCGGATTTGCGTCCTTGGCGATAAATTCGAACGAGGCTTTGGCTTCTTTCTCGTCGTTATTGTTTTCGTGCACGAATTTGAGAGTTTCCTTCTTGTTGGGCTTCATCAATTCAAGCACGGACTGCACCAGCCAGTGAAAGCAGGTCGTATACGGATTGCCGAGTGCTTTCAGCAATTCTTCCTTGCCTTCCGTAGCCATGCGAAACTCGGTCTTGTTGAGGGCAATGACCACGCCAGCGATACGGTGTCCCATTATGACCGGCAGCACCCTTTTTACGACCTCGTCGCGCTTCTCGCGGGTCCACCCCTTGAATTCCCCCTCGCGATTGTCCGCGTCGACAGCGTGGAAAACCTTGATCGGCTTCTTGGCCTTCCTCCATTCGGAGGACCATTCGCGCCAGGCCTTCGGGCGGCCGGCATAAGCGGCGACCGTAACGACATCGGCATCGTCGTGGGTACGCTCCTCGTTGGACCCGTTTGTGCAGATCGGCGAGCCGGGGCTCGAGATCTTCCTCGTAGTCCTCCCACGTCATGCCATCCACGCCGGGAGCAGCCTTACGCCTGAGCGCAAAGAACGCCGCCCGCAGTGTATCGACATTGATGTGGTGAAAGAGCGCGGTGAACCGGTCCTTCTTCCTCAGCCTTGCGGCTGTCCGTACGCGGTCCAGCGACTGGGTCATGCGAGCCCGGCCCTGTGTCCGGTGCATGCGCTGCTGTTCCGCGTTTCCCTTGGTCCCCGGCCTTGGCTCCGCCCACTCCGCCGCCAGTAATCCGGCTTTGTTCGTTGGCTTCTCAGCTACTATGCCAGAGTCAGACTTCTCCGTGTCGTGCATCAGCGGCTACAGCTCCTCGCCTTCCCGCTGCGGACCATCTCCTCCGAGAAGGAAGATGGCCGACCCGGAGATATCCCGGTTCCCGTACAAGGAGCTTCCATACATGCCAGGGTCTACGACCACGCCGGGTTGGACGGGTGCTCGCGTTTGCGCACTCGCCCATATTGCCTTCCGCTCTTTGGACAGCGTCGGCTCCCGAGATAACACTGTTTCGCGGCTCAATGGCTGGCCTGCATGCTCCCCTACCGACGCTTCGCCGACACCCTCGCGGACGCCTGCGCACGGCTCGGGGCCGATGTGGTTCGCTACACCTTCATCGCAATGGACTTCCACCATCTATTCCTTGCCGGTCTCCCGGCGCACCCAAAGTAGTGCTAACGCTACTTTGGCAGATTTATTCACGCCGTTGCTTTGCGCCGATTTGTCTTCTGCAGTGGGGACATTGCTGAGGTCGTGGTCGAGCGATGAGTTCGACGATGGCGTGGCGCACGGCCGGGAGGCTCGGTTGAGGCGGCGGGCCGTTGATTCTATTTTTCCGGCCCGCTTGTGCGAGACGTGGGTGTTGGAGGAATGCGTAAGTGATTATGGTCATGAGGGCGAGATGGAGCCCTTGCCAGAATCGCCCCTCGAAGTGATCGAGCCCGAGCACCTCCTTCCGCTGCTGGTGGGCCTGCTCGCAAATCCATCGCGCTTTGATCGTGGCAGCTAGTGTAAGCAGATCTGTCTTGGCCGGCAGATTGGCGAGATAGTATTTCTTCTCTCCCGACATTCTGTGTTCACCAATAAGCCGCGCTTCGTCTCCTGGAAGGTGCTGCTGGCCTTTGTCCTTGATGCGCTGCGGAGGTCCATCGGCAGTCCGCACACGAACAGCAGCGAAGCGAGCTCGCAGCTTTCCCTTGGTCCCGTTTCGGCAACTTACGTATTGCCACTTGGCATCAGCCAGCATGTTTTCATGCCGGCATCGACAAGATATCCGGAATGTACCGTTTGCGGGGACGGCCTCGATTTGCAACCGGCTAGATCAGCTTGACGGCGACCGGGTACACCTTGAGATGACGAGGGATCCCAACGGCCCAGGCAACGCCACGTGTCGAGAGCCCTTGACGGAACGGCGCGCTGAGGCCGTAACCGGCATCCGCCAGTAGCCGAAGCGAACGCCGACCGCGATCACGCGATCGATCTCGGCCAGTGCAATCTCTGGCCTGGTCCGCGCTACGCGATACTCGACCGGAACGCCGGTACGCTTCAAACGCGCCGCATCGCTCGTCCAGTTTGTGAGTTGGCGCGGGGGCCCGGCACCGATCGGCACGCTAAGCCGTTGACATCATTAATCTGGGCAGAGTCATTCCATTGCGCCGATTCACACAAAGCGCCTGATCGCGCGCAGCGAAGCGCTGCGCACGATCGATGGCGACACTCGCGCCTGCCTAGCCGCCGTGCCTCAGGACGATCGGCTCTTTCTCCGAGAAGTGCAAGCGTGAGCGCGCGAACTTCTTGACGCCCATTGGCTTGCCGAACAAGTAACCCTGGACCTGATCGAAATCCATCTCATGTGCGGCGAGGAAATCCGCGCGCGTCTCGACGCCTTGGGCTACGACCTGCGCGCCGCTGTCGTGAGCGAGCTCAATGACCCGCCGGCACACCGTCTGCTTCAGGCGTTGGTCCGCGCAGCCGGTGACGAATTGATGGTCGACCTTGAGCTGAACGAACGGGAAGTTCGGCAGTCCGAGCAAGGACGGCCAGTTGGCGCCGACATTGTCGATCGAGATGCCGATATTGTGCAGCCGCACGCGCCTCGCGACATCGATCGCCAGGTCGAGATTATCGACCATTTCGGTGCTGTCGATCTCGATCAGCAGGCCGGCGAACGCCGCATGATCCGGCATCCGGTAGCAGAGCTCGCGCACCGCGTCGTCATCGGCAAGAAACGACATCGGCAGGTTGATCGAGAGATCGACCGGTCCGATCTGCTGACGCGGAACGGCCCGATCTTCTGGTGCTCAGCGTGTCCGTTGACAGCATCGAAGTCAGTAAAATTCCCGAGACTTTGGTGAGAAAGGACTACGGCGGCAAGGTCCTCGTCATCGGCCAACCAGACTCGATCCTGACTCGTACATCCAAGAGCGGCGGCAATCATGGAAATTTCTGGCTCATACACTGATTGCGCCGCTAACCTTAAAGGATTCAATTCGAAGCAAATGACGCAAGTATCGGTGCGTCGCACCGCCGTCACGTGCGCAACAAATGCGTCATCTGGCGTTCATGAGAAGCAATCGTGCCTGACTTTGCGTCTCGCC
Source organism: Bradyrhizobium sp. Mp27 (assembly GCF_029953005.1). NCBI lineage: Bacteria > Pseudomonadati > Pseudomonadota > Alphaproteobacteria > Hyphomicrobiales > Nitrobacteraceae > Bradyrhizobium > Bradyrhizobium sp. Mp27. The sequence continues at coordinate 3,624 of NZ_JASAUS010000197.1, forward strand.
GGAAACGTTGCGTTCGTGTGTCATCGCGAGACGACGTTCATGACTATGGTGTCGGGTCGATGCAGACGCCGAATTGTGAATCGACGCCGAACATTGACCCTGCTGAGCACATCGCGCGGCAGAACCGTCATGCCGTGAACCTCAAGCGCGCGCATACGGTTTTACTAGTCGTTCATCCCGACAATACGGATGACTTATGGGTTGATACCGAGCCCAGTGATGGGCGCTGGCGCAGGCTTCCATCGCGACCAGGCACGCAGGCTGCTGGGCAAAGAAAGCCAGCACTTTGTCACGACGCTGTTTGCGGAAAACAACATCGCCGTCTGCGTCTGCGCCATGCGCCTGAAAAACATGTTTCGCGAAGTCTAGTCCAATCGTGCTAACTTCGTTCACGGTGCTTCCTCTTTGTGACGGTTCAACACCCTTCACTTTCGCAAATCGATGCCGTCGAGGGGCGTCCATCACAGCAGCAGACACAGCAACAGCAGCAGACAGAATCTCTGGCTGCGTGTAGAACGGGATCAGGAGCGATCGGTTTCCAACTAACAAGCCGGTTCAACCTGTCTCGCTCCGCGGGTCCATTTCACTTTGCTTACCACCCTGCTGGACAGCTCCGCGTTCTGCCGTCAGCCGATCCTAGACCGCGCCGCACTGTCTCCACTACTCCTTGGTGGTATCCGGAGTCATACGGATAGCGAAGACGTAAGCTTTCCTCCATACTTATCCAGGTCAGGATTTTGTCATCCCTCCTGGAGCTAAAACCAACGTGGCCCCCATGCAATTCAAGCGGGCGGCGTTGGGCTGTTTTGTACTTACTCGCATACGCGGGCGGACATCATTTTGCTGCGCGGCGCGACTAGAAGTCTTGCGCCTTCTCCATTTCCAATAAGCACACGTGGAGAGTGATCGGTCTCATGTTGCCGTCCAAGAGGACGCGCACCCTTTTGTCCTGGTCACACCAAGAGCGACCATGAGGCCGCTCCGCCCTTTCAGCTTTGGACCAGCCGAGTACGCTACTATTACGCGAGACCCAACGGTCATCGCATCATTGGCACGCGAAAACTGGATCGGTTCAACAGGGCGGTCGGCCCTTGGAAATCTCTCCGCTAGACAGCGTCGCCTCCCCTTCCAGCCTCCAGCACCGGCTGATCGGTCGCTCTCTTTGCGGATTTGAACCATTTCGCGGGCAAACCCAGCACATAGCCGCGCCGTCTGAGATCCTGACAAGTCTTGCTCCGCGCCGCCGCGCTGATCTCCTCTGACGTTCGATTCCCTAACAAATGCCAGAAGATCTCGTCCTGCTCGCGTGTCCAGCCTCATCGCCATGAAGGCGCTCGGCCGGCGCGAGCGCCCTATTAGATGCGGTAGGTGATTAGCCTCCGTAACGAGACTATCAAGTTGGCTGCGACTTCAGGGTCAAGGGGAGCGTTCCTCCTAAAACTACGACATGCCATGGCACCATTTGTCTGGGCCACCAGGAGGAATTTCGCGATGAACTGCAACAAGAAAATGTGTGTCGCGGGTATCGCTGCGTTCGGGACGCACGCTGGCTCAACGCAGCGTCGCGAACTCGGCAGTGGCCAATTCCCGGGCTTTGGGAATGGCGTCGCGCACGGTCAGCATCGGCCAATAAGCGGGCGTATGGAGCACGAGACGGACCTGGTTGGCGAGCGCCGAACGACAGCTGGTGCGGTCGGAGGCGAGCTGCGTCTTATGCCGCTTGATCAGATTCTCGGCTTGGCCGCGGGGGCTGAGGCAGATCAACGAGGGCGAGCGTCATCTCGAGAGTTACGTGAGCGAAGCGCGGTTGGTCGTTCGGGAGAGTTGGGGAGCGGAATTCAAACGGAGATAGCATCTTGAGTGGCCTGCGTTGGGGATTGATCGGTGCAAGTACAATCGCGCGCGAGTGGATGATCGAGGCCATCCGCGGAGCGGCTGGCGAGGTCGGGGCTGTGATGAGCAGCGATCCGGAGCGGGCGCAGCGATTTGCCAGCGAGAACGGGATCGCGATAGCAACAACCAGCCTCGACGCGTTGCTCGGAAGCGGTATCGATGCGGTCTACATCTCGACAACAAATGAGCATCATTGTTCGCAAACGCTGGCCGCGGCCGCGGCCGGCAAGCATGTGCTGTGCGAAAAGCCGCTCGCGCTGAACTTGCCGGACGCGAGGCGAATGGTCGCGGCCTGCAAGGCGGCAGGAGTGCAGATGGGGACAAACCATCATTTGCGCAACGCGGCCACCCATCGCGCAATTCATGCCGCGATCAAGGCGGGCCACATCGGCAAGCCTCTATTCGCCCGCGTTTTTCATGCGGTCTATCTTCCGCCGCACCTGCAGGGCTGGCGGATTGAGAGGCCGGAAGCGGGCGGCGGCGTCGTGCTCGATATCACCGTTCATGATGTCGACACCTTGCGTTTCGCGCTCGACGAAAATCCTGTCGCCGTGACCGCGATGACGTCGCGGGGTGGTATGGGCCAGGCAGGCCTCGAAGACGGCGTCATGGGAGTGGTCCGCTTCGAAAACGGGCTGATTGCCCAGTTCCACGATGCCTTCACGACAAGATACGCGGTGACCGGCTTCGAGGTGCATGGCGAAGAGGGATCGCTGATCGGGACCGACTGCATGACCCAGGTGCCCAAGGGCGAGGTCTTGCTGCGGACCAGGGACGACGAAAGGCAGCTCTCGACCGCGCACGAGAATCTCTATCTACGGGCGGTGCGCCTGTTCGGCGACGCGGTTGCCGCCCGTGGCGCGCCGTCGGCTACGGGCGAAGACGGGATCAAGTCGCTGAGCGCCGCCCTGTCGACGCGCGAGGCTGCCCGAACGGGGCGCGAGGCTCCCATCGATCTGACGACCCGAGGCGCATATGGCACGAACGAAGATCTTGCGCATGCGCGCTGATGCTGACGTCCGGCTCGGACAACCGCACACTCTTGCGTTCAACCTCGACAAGGCGGTGCTGTTCGACCCAACGACCACGCGCCGTATCTGATCGAGTGGTGCGAGGCCTGCATGAAGATCACGGAGACAACCGATGTCCTCGTCATCGGGTCTGGAATGGGCGGTGCGAACTTTGCCGCGGGTCTGGCGCCTACGGGCGCAAAGATCGTGATCCTCGAGCGCGGCCAGCGTCTGCGCGATAGCGAGGCTGCGCGGGACGCAAGGGCGATCTTTCAGCGCGGGGTGTTCCGGCCGCAGGAGTCCTGGGTCGATGGGGCGGGGAAGGCCTTCAATCCCGGCAACTACTACTGCGTCGGCGGCAATACCAAGCTCTACGGGGCGGTCCTGATCCGCTACCGCGCTCAAGACTTCGCGCCCATCGCGCACCGCGATGGAACGACGCCGGGCTGGCCGTTCAGCTATGGCGAACTGGAGCCATGGTATACCCGGGCGGAACAGCTCTACAACGTGCGCGGCGCGCTCGGAGACGATTCCTCGGAGCCTTTTCACTCCGCGCCCTATCCGTTCGGCCCCGTGCCGGATGAGCCGGCGATTGCGGCGGTACGGCAGCGGCTCAAGAAGATCGGGCTCAAGCCGTTTACACTGCCGCTTGGCATCGACATCGAGACATGGCTCAAACGTGCCAAGACTCCGTGGGATGCATTCCCCGACGCCGGGCACGGCAAGATGGATGCCGAATCCTGCGGGCTTGCCTGTGCTCTCGCCCATGACAATGTCGCGCTGCGCGAAGGTGCGCAGGTCAAGCGGCTGGTCGTCGAGCCGGACGGCAAACGCATTGCCGGCGTTGAGGTCATTCAGGCCGGTGAGCGGACCATGATCGGCGCCGGCATCGTGGTGCTCGCGGCGGGCGCCGTCAATTCGGCCGCACTGCTTCTGCGCTCGTCACAGGCCGGCATCGCGAACCGCGCCGATGCAGTCGGCCGTTATTTCATGAACCACAATTCCTCGGCTGTGCTGGCGATCGATCCGCGCGTCGTCAACAATTCGATCTACCAGAAGACGATCGGCACCAACAATTTCTATCTCGATGATGGGCACGGCGGACCGCCGCTGGGCAACATCCAGTTGCTAGGACGTGTCACCGCGCCGATTTTGAAGGCCAACATGCCGCTCGCGCCGGAATTGGCGCTTGGGCTGATGAGCCGGCATGCGGTCGACTGGTACGTGATGAGCGAGGATCTGCCGGGCGCCGAGAGCCGTGTGACGGTCGATGGTGCGAATATCCGGCTCGACTGGCAGCGCTCGAACTGGACGACCCATTTGGCGCTGGTGGCGACGTTGAAGGAACGGCTGCGGGCCGCAGGTTATCCGATCGTACTGTCAAAGGCGTTCGACCGGCGCACGCCCTCGCATCAGTGCGGGACAGTACGCATCGGCCTCGATCCCGCGACATCACCGCTCGATCCGTTCTGCCGCTCCTTTGATCACCCCAATCTGTTCGTTGTCGATGCGTCGTTCCTGCCGACTTCGGCGGCGGTGAACCCGTCGCTGACGATCGCCGCCCAGGCGTTGCGCGTCGCGGATCATGTCGCGAGGACCGATCTTCGAACTCATGGGGTCATGAGATGACGGTTTACGACTACATCGTTGTCGGCGCCGGCTCGGCCGGCTGCGTGCTCGCCAACCGTCTCAGCGCGATGCGTCGACCAGATGCTGCTGCTCGAGCGCCTTGGCATGCGCGATAGTGCTGAGGTCCACCACGACGGCCCCGTCAGCCAGCGTCGCCGCAACGTTATTCGCTCCAAACAAGGCGTTCTCGACCACATCTCCGTCCGGCAGGCAGAGGAACAACACCTCGGCACCCGCCATCTTCTTGGGATCCGTGGTGGCGACGAGCCCCGGCGCCACAAGCCCTTTGACGCGCTCAGGATCAATATCGAATGCCACTATGTTTTCGGCGTCGGACGCACGCTTGTTCGCAAGGTGGAGCGCCATCCAGTGGCCCATATCTCCGAGTCCGATGAACGCAATGTGTCGTATCGTCATGTGATCTTCTCCACCAGAATGAGATGTCGGACAGGGAACACCTGCACGACGCTTGTTTTGGCCGTGATAGATTTCAACGTAGGTGTGCTATGCGCCCCGAATGCCTGCGGGACTTGCTCCCGGCGCGGTTCTGCGCGCTTGCGTGAAGCGTGCATTGACGACGAGCAGCGTCAACGCGGCCGCGATGAGCGCAAGAAGGCCGAGGAAATAGAGACCGGATTGGTAGCTGTGCGTGGTTTCCCGAATCCAACCGACCATGTAAGGGCCTACAAACCCGCCGAGGTTTCCGATCGAGTTGATCAGCGCGATGCCGCCCGCTGCGGCGCTGCCGGTGAGGAACATGGAAGGCAGCGGCCAGAACGGCGCCTTCGTCCCGTAGATGCCGATTGCAGCCAGAGCCATGACAGCGACGGCGAGGAACGAACCGGTCAAGAGCCCGGAGCCGACCAGGCCGAAGCCGGTGAGAGCGAGCGCCGCGAACAGCGTGTACCGGCGCTCTTTATACTTATCCGACACGTACCCAAATATGATGATGCCCACGGTCCCAAAAATATAGGGAATGGCCGTCAACAAGCCGGTTTGCATGTCTGAAAGGCCGAGTTTCTTGAGAATCTGCGGAAGGAAGAACGCGAGACCGAGATTCGCGGTGGTATTCGCAAAATAGATGAATGCCAACGCGAGCAAACGGGGATCTGCGAAAGCCTGGAGAGCCTTTGTCCCGTGGACCGCGGCTACGGCTTTATGTTCGCGTTCAATGGTCTCCTGCAGCCAAGCACGCTCCTCAGTGCCCAGCCATTTGGCATCACGCGGCCGGTCGGGCATGACAGCCAGGAACACGAGGCCGAACAGGATCGCCGGCACTCCCTCAATGATGAAAAGCCATTGCCACCCCTTCAGCCCTGCAATGCCGTCCATTTGGAGGACAGCCGTCGAGAGCGGCGCGCCGAGTGCAAGCGAGACGGGGATCGCGACCATAAAGGCCGCGATGATCCGGGCCCTATATTGCTGAGGAAACCAATACGTCAGGTAGAGGATCACGCCCGGGAAGAACCCAGCCTCAGCGACGCCCAAGAAGAACCGGGCCACAATAAAGCTCGTGGGGTCTTGCACGAAAGCCATACCGGCCGACAGCACGCCCCATGAAATCATGATGCGTGCAATCCACCTGCGAGCCCCGACTTTCTCCAGCATGAGGTTGCTAGGAATCTCGAAAATGAAATAGCCGAAGAAGAACACGTCCGCGCCAAAGCCATAAATGTAGGACGAAATCCCGAGGTCGGGATTCATCTTGAGCGCGGCAAAGCCGATGTTGATGCGGTCGATGTAAGCCAGGATGTACGAGATGAAGAGAACCGGCATAAGCCGGATGAAGACTTTTTTGATCGTTGCACCCTGATTGATCTCTGTCATTTCCATCCCCAACTCGTTTGTTTCTTGTGAGAGCGTCAAAATGGGTATGCTGTCCCCTCTTCGGAGAGCGGATACCAACAGGCCATCTGTCTCATCACCCCGAACTATGCTCGCCAGGGTCGACAGGAGAGTGGTCGGCCGTCAGGAAGTCGAAGTCGCAGCCTTCGGGTGCTTGCGTGACAGTTCGGCGATAGAGCGCCTTGTAGCCCCGGCGTGGAGCCGGCGGTGGGGTGAACCCTGCCAGGCGTTGTGCAATCTCGTCCGGCTCGACTAGAAGGTCGATCCGCTTGTTCTCGATGGAGAGGCGGATGCGGTCTCCGTTGCGCACCGCGGCGAGCGGGCCGCCGACCGCAGCCTCCGGCGCAACATGCAGTACGATGGACCCGAAGGCGGTGCCTGACATGCGCGCATCGGAGATGCGCACCATATCCTTGACACCGGCCTGGGCGAGCTTCTTCGGAATGGGAAGGTAGCCAGCTTCCGGCATGCCCGCCGCGTGCGGGCCTGCGTTCTGCAGGACGAGGATGTCGTCGGGCTTAACGTCGAGGTCCGTAAGCGGAGCTTTTCTCCCATTTGATTGGTTTCGCTTCGGCTTTCGCTCTGCGATCCTTGGCTTGTCAGAGAGCCGAGAGGAGACTGAAGGCGATGGAACAATCGGGGGAGGAAGCCGAAGCTGATGGCTTTGTGGG